>CAYZKM010000216.1:0-7700 GCA_964478525.1 uncultured Bifidobacterium sp. | reverse complement strand
CGGATCATGTTGCCCCAGCTGGGCGTCGGCGGCTGCGCCCCCAGCCCCAGGAACGACAGCGCCGCCTCCAGCCGGATCGCGGTGGCGACCCACAGCGACAGCGCCACCACCAGCGGACCCGAGATATTGGGCAGCACATGGCGCAGCATGATCGACGGCGTGCTGCGCCCGGCGGCGATCGACGCATCGATGAACGGTTCCCGCCGCAGCACCAGCGTCGCCGACCGCGACAGCCGCACGAAGCGCGGGAACAGCGCCACCGCAATCGCGATCACCGCGCTCTGGAAGCTCGGCCCCAGCGCGGCGGCGACCATCACACCCAGCAGCAGCGACGGGAACGACATCAGCAGATCCGACAGGCGGGAGATCGTGCGATCCACCCACCCACCCAGATAGCCGGCCATCATCCCGAACCACACGCCGAACAGCGCCGACAGCAGCGGCGCGCAGATGCCGATCGCCAGCGACACGCGCCCGCCCACCAGCACCCGCGACAGCACGTCGCGCCCGAACGCGTCGGTGCCCAGCAGGAACTCGGCCGAGGGGCCCTGGTTGGCATACATGAAGCTTTGTTCCAGCGGATCATGCGGGGCGATCAGCGGCGAGACGGCGGCGATCACGACCAGCAGCACGCACAGGACGGCACCCGCGACCGACAGCTTGTTGGCCGCCAGATAGACCGCGGCGGCGGATCGGGCGGTCGTGGCGGCGTCGCTCATCGCAGGGTGATCCGCGGGTCGATCGCCGCGCACAGCAGATCGGTCAGCAGGTTCACCACCACCACGAAGAAGGCGAATACCACCAGCCCCGCCTGCACCAGCGTATAGTCACGCGCCGAGACACCGCTGATCAGCAGCGTGCCCAGCCCGGGGCGGGAGAACACGAGCTCGACCGTGATCGTGCCGGACAGGGTCGTCAGCAGGTAGATGCCAAGCCCCGTCGTCACCGGGATCAGCGCGTTGCGCAGCGCGTGCTTGAAGATCACCCAACCCTCCGCCACGCCCTTGCCGCGCGCGGTGCGGATATAGTCGCGACGCAGCACCTCCAGCAGCGACGACCGGGTCAGGCGCATGACGAAGGCGGCCATCACCACGCCCAGGGTGATCGACGGCAGCACCAGGTGATGCAGCTGGTCCACCAGCCCCTTGCCGCCACCCAGCATCGGAAACCAGTCCAGATGCAGGGAGAACACCAGGATCAGCAGCACACCGAAATAGAAGTCGGGCAGCGAGAACCCGATCAGCGCGAACACCCGCCCCAGCCCGTCCAGCTTGCCGTTGCGATGCACCGCGGTCATCGCGCCCAGCGGAATGCCGATCACGATGCCGATCAGCGTCGCCGCCAGGCCCAGCGCGATAGTGTGGGGCAGGGCCTGTGCCAGCAACTCGTTGATCGAGGCGTTGTTGGTCATCGACCGCCCGAAATCGGCAGTCAGCGCCTGGCCGACGAAATCCCAGTACTGCGCCCATAGCGGCTTGTTCAGCCCCAGCTTCTCGCGGAACAGCGCGATGGCGTCCGGGGTGGCGAAATCGCCCAGCGCCGCGACCGCCGGATCGCCCGGCATGATGCGCAGCGCCAGGAACACCAGTGTCAGGACAAGCAGGACCGTCGGAACCACCTCCAGGCAGCGGCGCAGGATATAGCCCGCCATGCGCTATGGCCCCGACCGGTTCGCCATCAGCCCCGTCGCCGCCTGCGCACCGGTCATTGCAGCCGCGTCGCCTTGCCCAGCGTGAAGGTGCCCATATAGGACTGCACCGGGAACCCGATCTCCATCGTCTTCCCGTTATGTATCCAGCTTCCCGCCGGGCTCGGCAGCGGGATCGACGGCACTTGCCACATGATCTCGATCTGCGCCTGCTTCAGCATGGCCAGGCGCTTGGCATCGTCGACTTCCTCGTTCGCCTGCTGCATCAGCGCATCCGCGTTGCCGGCCAGATCGCCGTAATGGCTGAAATTCATGTTGCGCGTCGGCTTCCCGACAATGGCCGAGGATTTGTAGAACGCGTTCAGCACCGCCTGGGTCAGCGGCGGCTGGCCCGAGCTGTACATGATCATCGTGTTCAGATCCTTGCGGATGTCGTTGTGGTAGCTGGTGTGCTCCACCACCCGCAGGTTGATGCGGACGCCGACCTTGCGCAGCAGCTCCTGCAGGATCAGCAGATTGGATTTGTATTCCTCGCGCTCGGTCACGAAGACGTCGATGTCGAAGCCGTTCGGGAACCCGGCCTCGGCCAGCAGCTTCTTGCTTTTCTCGACGTTGTAGACGTACGGCCACTCGGGATCTTTCGGCACATCGGCAGCGGTCAGCGCGCCATAATAGCCCTGCGGCGCGATGCCATAGATCGGCGAGACGAAGTCGCCGAACGCCTGGGTCCAGACGCGCTGGTCGATCGCGTTCGCGATCGCCTTGCGCACGCGGATATCGTCCAGCGGCTTGCGGGTCATGTTCAGGTGGAACGCCCAGATCGCGCCGGGACGCCCGAGGTCGAACACCGCGTCGGGCTTCTGCTTGCGCAGGCTGTTCTGCCAGCCGGGGACGGTCGCCCCCTCGATCATGTCGACGTCGCCCTTGACGAAGGCCAGCGTGCGGGCCGCGGTCTCGGGCAGGTACAGCACTTCGAGCTGATCGAATTTCGGCTTGCCGTCCCAATACGTCTCGTTGGCCTTCAGGACGACCTTCTGCTTGGGCTCGAAGGCAGCGAACGTGAACGGTCCGGTGCCGACCGGGTTGTGGCGGAACTTGTCGCCCAGCTCCTCCACCGCCTTGCGCGGCTGGATATAGCCGCCGAAGCGCGGTGCCAGGGCCAGCGCGTGATAGAACGGGTTGGGTGTCTTGATGCGGATGGTGACGGTGTATTTGTCCGCGACCTCGACCGCCGTGATCTCCTGGAAGTTGGACCCATAGGCCGTGCCGGTCTTCGGGTCCTGCATCCGCTTGATGGTGAACACCACGTCGTCGGCGGTGAACTCGCCATAGCCGCGATGCCACTGCACGCCCTTGCGCAGATGGAAGGTGAAGGATCTGGCGTCCGGCGCCATCTCCCATGTCTCGGCCAGCTCGCCCTGCAACTGGTCGAAGCGCAGGTCGGACGTGCCGTTCTTGGGCCCGACCAGCACGTTGAAGATCTGGCGGATCGGGAACTCGTCCCCGTTGCCGATGCCGAAGGCGGGGTCGGCGGACCCGAGGTCGCGCTGCGAAACGCCGACCCGGATGGTGGATTGCGCCAGCGCCCCACCGGCCAGGACCGACGCGGCGAGCACGGTGGGCGCAAGGCGGGTCATCAAGCGGCGAACTGCGTGTTTCAAGGATACCTCCCTCGCGTCGGGTCTGCGCCCGATCCATCTCGCGACCTGCGAGCCTAGGCAGGGGATCGCGCAGGCGTCAACGCGACAGAAGGGGGGCGACAGAATGGGGGCGACAGAAGGGGGGCGACAGAATGGGGGCGACAGAAGGGGGGCGACAGAATGGGGCGGCAGGACGGGTGATGGCGGCCGTGGCGGGACGCCTGTATGGTCCGGCTTTCCGAAGATCGAAGGATACGAAGACCATGCGCCCATCCGGCCGCACCCCCGACGCCCTGCGTTCCGTCTCGCTGCAGCCGGGCTTTGCCCGCCACGCCGAAGGGTCGTGCCTGATCCGCATGGGCAACACCGAGGTGCTGTGCGCCGCCAGCGTCGAGGCACGCATCCCGCCCTTCCTGCGCGGCACCGGCAAGGGATGGGTGACCGCGGAGTACGGCATGCTGCCGCGCGCCACGCATACCCGCGGCGACCGGGAAGCCGCGCGCGGCAAGCAATCCGGCCGCACGCAGGAGATCCAGCGCCTGATCGGGCGTTCCCTGCGCGCCGTCGTCGATCGGGCCGCGATGGGCGAGATGTCGATCACCGTCGATTGCGACGTGCTGAACGCCGATGGCGGCACGCGCTGCGCCTCGATCACAGGTGCGTGGGTGGCGCTGTCGCTGGCGTTCCGCCACCTGGTGCGGATGAACGTATTGAAGACCATCCCGCTGACCGGGCAGGTGGCGGCGGTGTCGTGCGGCATCTATGACGGCACCCCGGTGCTGGATCTGGACTATGACGAGGATTCGGCCGCCGACGCCGATTCCAACTTCGTGCTGACCGGCAGCGGCGGCATCGTCGAGGTGCAGGGCACGGCCGAAAAGACCCCATTCACCGAGGCCGAGTTCCTGCAATTGCTGGCCCTGGCGCGGAAAGGCACGAACGAGCTGTTCGCCGCGCAGCGCGCGATCCTGGGTGACTGATGGCGCGCAAGCTGGCACGTGGCGCCAGGCTGGTCCTGGCAAGCCACAACAAGGGCAAGCTGCGCGAGATCGAGGACCTGCTGCGTCCGTTCGGCGTCGATGTGGTCTCGGCCGGCGCGCTGGGCCTGGCGGAACCGCCCGAGGATGCGCCGGACTTCGTCGGCAATGCGCGGATCAAGGCCCTGGCCGCCGCGCGGGCCAGCGGATTGCCGGCCCTGTCGGACGATTCCGGCTTCTGCGTCGCGGCACTGGGCGGCGATCCCGGCGTGCTGTCGGCGCGCTGGGCCGGACCATCGAAGGATTTCGCCGTCGCGATGGCCGAGGTGAACCGCCGCATGGGCGACACGCCCGACCGGCGCGCCTGGTTCGTCGCCGCGCTGTGCCTGGCCTGGCCCGACGGCCATACCGAGACATTCCAGGGCCGGGTCGACGGCACCGTGGTCTGGCCGCCGCGTGGCGAGCGCGGGTTCGGCTATGACCCGATCTTCCTGCCGCTGGGCGCGGACGCGACGTTCGGGCAGATGGACCCCGACGCCAAGCACGCGGTCAGCCATCGCGCGCGGGCCTTCGCGCAATTGACGGCCGCATGCTTCGGCTGATCCTGGCCTGGCTGCTGCTGGCCGCCCCCGCCTGGGCGCAGCGCCTGCCCGACGCGCCGCCCCTGGTGCCCGCCCCCGGCTTCACCGCCGAGGGACCGGGCGCGGCCCGTGGCGCCCTGGTCTGGCTGCATGGCGCCTATGACAGCCGAGCGATGCCCCCTCCGCCGCCGCCTGAGTGGGTGGTGCGCATGGCTCGCCGGCATCTGGACATCTGGCGATACGATCGTATCAGCGGCCAGGACGGTCTCGCCGCCGGCGCGGCCGGGCTGGAACGCGGGCTGCGGGCCCTGCGCGCCGGCGGGTATCACCGCATCATCGTCGCCGGCTTCTCCCGCGGGGCGTGGATCGCGCTGACGGCGGACCACCACCCGGGCCTGGCCGACGCGGTCGTCGCGCTGTCGCCCGCCGCACATGGCACCTCGCCCGAGAAACAGGCCCGCGCCATCGCCGAGTGGGAGACGCTGTGGCGCGAGATGGCCGCCGGCGCCGGGCGCGTCGTGCTGGCGCAGCTGCGCGACGATCCCTACGACCCCGATCCGAAGCGGCGGCAGGACATCGCCCGCGCCGCCAGCCTGCGCGCCGGGTTCCGCATGCTGCCGATCTTCCTGCCCGATCAGCCCAGGGGCCATCTGGGCAGCTATGACCCGCTGTTCGACGCGCGCTTTGGCGAGGCGATCGCCACCTTCACCGACCCGACCCGCGAACGCCCCGGCAAGCCATCGCCCTGATCATCCGGGGCCGTCAGGTTGACGCGACCGGCGTGCGATGCCGAAACTCTCCCTGTTTCCCCCAGCCATCTGAAAGGGTGCCCCATGGAGTTCGGCGTGTTCCACGAGTTCCCATCCCTGGACGATCGCCCGGATTCCGAGGCCTTTGCCGAGGCACTCGACATCGTCGACGGTGCCGAACGCTGGGGCCTGGATGTGATGTGGCTGGCAGAGCTGCATTTCGACCCCGCGCGGTCGGTGCTGTCGTCACCGATGTGCGTCGCCGCCGCGGTGGCCGCGCGCACGCGGCGCATGCAGGTGGGCATCGCGGTGCAGGTGCTGCCGCTGGGCAATCCGCTGCGTATCGCCGAGGAAGCGGCGACGATCGACCAGCTCAGCCAGGGGCGGCTGATCTTCGGCGTCGGGCGCAGCGGCGTGGCCAAGACGTACGAGGCCTACAACGTTCCCTATGCGGAAAGCCGAGCGCGGTTCACCGAGACATTGGAGATCATCGAGCGGGCGTGGCGCAGCCGCACCTTCTCCCACAAGGGCCGCTACTACGCGTTCGACGATGTCACGGTCACGCCGCGCCCGTTCCGCACCGGCGGCCCGCCGATCCGCGTCGCCGCCACAAGTGCCGATACGTTCGTCACCATCGGGCACCAGGGCAAGCCGATCTTCCTGGCCATCCGGCACGAGGATGCGCGGATGTTCATTCCGGCCATCGAGACCTATCGCAAGGCCTGGCGCGCGGCCGGCCATCCCGGGGATGGCGAGGTCTATCTGCGCGCGCCCGGCTTCCTTGCCGCGACGGATGCGGCGGCGCGCGACCAGGTGGAGGCCAGCCTGGTCCACTATTACCGCGCGCAAGGCGCCTTGCTGGCGGACTCGGCCGCCCGCGCCGGCGTCGATGGCGCAGACAAGCGTGCCGCCAATGCGCAGCGGCTGATGACGATCACCTATGACGAGGCACTGCGCGGATCGGTGCTGATCGGCACCCCCGACGGCGTGGCCGGGAAGCTACAGGCGCTGAAAACCGACCTCGGGCTGGCAGGAATTCTCGTCGAGTTGAATTGCGGCGGCAAGGTCGCCCACCATAATGAGATCGAAGCATTGCGGCTGCTGTGCGAGGACGTGAAACCTCGGTTCACCTGAAACCAAAGCATGTGAAACCAAGGCCCGCGAAACCGGAACCCGCGACCAGGACAGGACCATGAGACAGATCACCCCGCCCGACATCAAGGCACGGAAGGGCGGTGAACCGGTTGCCTGCATCACCAGCTATACGGCACTGACCACGCAGATCGTCGATCCGCTGGTGGAACTGATCCTGGTGGGCGATTCCCTGGCGATGACCGTCTACGGCATGCCCAGCACGGTCGGCGTGACGGTGGAGATGATGATCGCCCACGGGCGCGCCGTCGCCCGCACCGCGCGCCGGGCCTGCGTGGTGGTGGACCTGCCGTTCGGTTCATATGAGGAATCCCCCGAACAGGCGTTCCGCACCGCCGCGCGTGTGATGGCCGAGACCGGTTGCGGTGCGATCAAGCTGGAAGGCGGGGCGGCGATGGCGCCGACCATCCGCTTCCTGTCGGCGCGCGGCGTGCCGGTGATGGCGCATATCGGCCTGACGCCGCAATCGGTGAACGCACTGGGCGGCTATGGCGTGCGCGGCCGCGGCGAGGAAGCCGCGACCATGCTGCAGGACGCCGTTGCCGTCTCGGACGCCGGCGCGTTCGCCGTGGTGATCGAGAAGACCGCCGAACCGGTGGCCCGCCAGATCACCGCCACGATCGCCGCGCCGACCATCGGCATCGGCGCCTCGGCCGCCTGCGACGGGCAGATCCTGGTCATCGACGACGTGATCGGGCTGTTCACCGCGTTCCGGCCGAAATTCGTCCGCCGCTATGCCGAGGTGGCCCCCACCATCGAGGACGCCATCCGCGCCTACGCCGCCGACGTCCGCGCCCGCCGGTTCCCGGGCCCGGATCATGTCTTCAGCGCCGAGGCGGCAAAGAAGACGGGATGAATCGAGATTGTAACGTAACCGTGTTGTAGCCGCTCGTTGGGCATAATACCAACGGCCCTAACCACTGACCGTTGCCCAGTCCCTGGTCCCGATCGAC
>CAYZKM010000215.1:0-7723 GCA_964478525.1 uncultured Bifidobacterium sp. | reverse complement strand
GCTGAGCGGAATCGTGGCAGCGGGTGAATCATGCGATCAAACAATGAGCTAGCGCATGATCACGCTGAGCGGAATCGTGGCAGCGTGTCGATCATGCGATCAGACAACGAGATAGCGCGCGCTGACCGGTTACGGTCAGCCGGAAAGCGCGCTAGGGGTGGGTGCGGGCCTGGTGTTACAGGCCCGCGCCGATGCTGCTGAACTCGTTGGCCAGCGACCCGCCGAGGGTCTGGAATCCCAATAGAATGAGACCGAAGATGATGCTGGCGATCAGGCCGTACTCCAGCGCGGTCACGCCCTGCCGGTCGTTGGAGAGTGCACGCAGCGCGACGGCGAGTTTCATCATGTCGTGGCCATTCCAGGTTCCATGCCGGGGTGTGAAAACAGCACAAATATCCTTTCCAGTTGGTTTCGATCGCATGCGCCGGCCATGACAAAACGCACCGGCGGGACGCCCGCCCTTGCTGGCGGCGGCATGCGAGCCATTTGACCTGCCAGGACAGCGGAATCGGAAAGCGCCATGGACAAGACCCTGCACGAGACGCTGACTCTCTGGCGCCGACACCTGCATGCGCATCCGGAGCTGACCCTGCACGAGCGGGAAACCGCTACCTTCGTGCAGGCCAGGCTGGCCGAACTCGGCATCCCCTTCGTCGCCGGCATCGGCGGCCATGGCGTGGTGGCGACGATCAGCCGCGGGCAGTCCAACCACTCGGTCGGGCTGCGGGCGGACATGGACGCGCTGCCGATCACCGAGACGACCGAACTGCCGCACGCCTCCACCAACCCGGGCGTGATGCATGCCTGCGGGCATGACGGGCATACCGTGTCGCTGCTGGGCGCGGCGGCGCTGCTGAGCCGCGATCCGTCCTGGTCGGGCACCGTGCAGCTGGTGTTCCAGCCGGCCGAGGAAGGCGGCGGCGGGGCCAAGAGCATGATCGCCGACGGGCTGTTCGAGCGGTTCCCGATGGAGCGGATCTTCGGCTATCACAACTGGCCGGGTCTGGCGGCGGGCGCGGTGGCGGTGCACGACAGCGCGGTGATGGCATCGGGGAACCGGCTGGTCTTCACGGTCAAGGGCCATTCCGGCCACGCCGCCCTGCCGCACATGACCCGCGATCCGATGGTGGCGTCCGCGCATCTGCTGCTGGCCCTGCAATCGGTCGTCTCGCGCAATGTCGATCCGCTGGACAGCGCGGTGGTCACGATCGGGGTCATGCAGGCGGGATCGGCCGCCAACCAGGTGCCGGGTCAGGCGGTGATGCGCGGCACCATGCGCACGCTGCGCAACGCCGTGCGCGACCAGGTCGAGGAAGCGATCCACCGCATCGCCGCCGGCGTGGCGCACACGTTCGGGGTGGAGATCGACGTGCAGATCCCGCGCGGCAACCCGGTGACCGCCAACACCCCGGCCGAGCGGGAGATGGCGGCCGAGGCGGTGATGGGTGGCGGCATGCCGCTGCGCCGCGACCTCGCCCCGGCCATGACGGGTGAGGATTTCGCCTGGTATCTCGGCCATCGCCCCGGTGCCTTCGTCTGGATCGGCAATGGCCCCGGCGAGGGCGGGTGCGAGCTGCACAACTCCAACTACGATTTCAACGACGCGATCCTGCCCAACGCGGCCGGGTTCCTGGCCGGGGTGGCGAAGCGCGCCCTGCAGGGCTGACGCCGCGCCGGGTCCGCGTCAGCCGGCGTAGTGGCGGATCGCGTCGGGATCGAAGCTGAAACCCCAGCCCGGACGGTCGGGCACGATGGCGTGGCCGTTGGCGTCCAGTTCGATCCGCTCGCGATAGATCGTCTCGAACCAGGGCATGTGCTCCAGGTAATACCCGCCGGGCAAGGCGGCCAGCAGCGGCAGGCTCATTTCGGTGAACAGATGGCTGGCGCAGGGGATATGGAACGCCTCGCACAGATGGCCGGCCTTGAGGAACTCGGTCGGCCCGCCCATCCGCTGCAGGTCGGGCATCAGCACGTCGGCTGACCGCGCCTGCAGCATCTGCAGGATGCCGCGATGGGTGTAGACGGTCTCGCCCGAGGCGATGGGCGTGTCCAGCGCGGCCGCGATCCGCGCCTCGCCGTCATGGTCGTGGACGATGACCGGCTCCTCGAACCAGGTCAGGTTCAGCTCCTCCAGCATGCGCCCGATGCGGATCGCCTGCTTCACGGTCATCTGCTGGTTGGCGTCGACCATCAGCGCCACATCGGGCCCGACCGCCTCGCGCACCGCGGCCACGCGTTCCACCATCTTCTCGGGTTCGGCCGGGCCGACACGGGTCTTCATCGCGCGGAAACCCCTGTCGAGGAAATCGCGCGCTTCCTTCTGCAGCGCGTCGAGCGAGCCCGCCAGCCACAGCCCGCCCGAGGCATAGGTCGGCACGGCCTGGCGGCAGGCGCCGATCAGATGGGCGACGTTCAGGCCGGCCGCCTTGCCGCGCAGGTCCCACAGCGCGGTGTCGATGGCGGCCAGGCCGATGACCGACACGCCCTCGTATCCCAGGAAGTTCAGGTCCTTCCACGCGGTGGCGTTCAGCGCCCCGCCGAGACGCGGATCGAGGCCGATCACCAGGTCCTCCAGGTCGCGGATCATCTGGTGGATCACGCCAAGGCGGCGGTTGTTGATCGTGCAGACCAGGCCCTCGCCGGTGATGCCTTCGTCGGTGTCGAGGAAGGTCAGCACGCAGTCGGCCGATCGGATCGATCCCATGATCGAGGTGAGGATCGGCGGGTCGATCGGCAGATGCACGACCTGTGTACGCAGGCGGGTGATCTTCATGGCGTTCCCCTCGGGGTTGTCGTGATGGCCGGCACAGTGTGGCGGAACCGGCGGCCGCGGTCACGGCGGCCGCGTCAGTCCGGCCCCGGCCCGCCGCGCGTCGCGACCGGCAGCTTCCAGCCGCGATAGATCGCCATCATGCGCAGGAACAGGCACAGCCCGGCCCCCAGCAGGGTCGAGGCCGTCGCCGGCACGTCCAGCCGGGCGCCGATCACCACGACGGTTGCCCCCAAAAGCGCGGCCAAGGCATAGATCTCGGACCGCAGGACCACCGGCACCCGCGCCATCAGCACGTCGCGCAGCATCCCGCCGCCGATGCCGCTGACCATGCCCAGCACGGCGGCCATCGGCGGGTTCAGCCCGTGATTCAGCGCCACCTGCGCGCCCGACACGGCGAACACGCCCAGGCCCGCGGCATCGAAGAACTGCACCGGATGGGTCAGCCGCTCGATCAGGTCGGGGCGCAGGAAGCACACCGTCCCCGACACCACCGCCAGGCCCACCGGCTGCCAGTCCGCGATCGAGGCCGGTGGTGACACCCCGATCAGCAGGTCGCGCAGGATGCCGCCCGACACCGCCGTGACGATTGCCAATACGAGCACGCCGAACAGGTCCATCCGCGCGCGCACCGCCAGCGTCGCCCCGCTCAGGGCGAAGACGCAGGTGCCGATCAGGTCGAGCGCCCGCAGCAGCCCCGATGCGTAGTGCAGCCGGTCCAGGGTGGCCTCGGGTCAGCGGAAGACCGTCGGTTCCGCCAGCAGGTATTTCCGGATCACCGCCATGTCGGGATCGCGGCCCAGCCCGGGCCCGTCCGGCACCGTCACGATGCCGTTCTTCGCGTCCACCAGGTCGTGATAGGGGCTGGCTTCCAGGTCGAGAAACAGACGCTCGAACGGCACATCGGGGGCCAGCGCGGCGTTGACGTGCAGCGAGGTCAGGTAGCCGGCGCCGAAATACGCGTTGTGCGGCACCATCCGCACGCCGAAGGCCTTGCACAGCGCGGCGATCTCGATCATCGCCGATACCCCGCCGATCTTGGTGACACTCGGCTGGGCGATGTCCAGCGCGCCGGCCTCGAACGCCGCCTTGAAGTCGTGCAGGCCGGCGGCATTCTCGCCGGCGGCGATGGTCGCCCCGCCTTCCATCCGCACGCGCGCCAGGCCGTCATAGTCGTTCGGCGGCCAGACCGGCTCCTCCAGCCAGGTCAGCTCGACGTCCTCCAGCCGGCGCGCCATGTCGACCGCCTGGCTCACCGTCCAGGGGCAGTTGCAGTCGCACATGATCCGCACATCCGGACCCGAGGCGTCCCGCGCGGCCTCGATCTCGGGCAGCGTGATCTCGTGCAGCTTGATGTCCCGATACCCGCGTTCGATCGCCGCCTCGCAGTTCCGTCCGACCAGTTCGGCGGTGCCATAGCGCAGCAGGCTGGCATAGGCGCGCATCGGCTTGGGCGGCGACCCGCCCAGCATGCGCCACAGCGGCTGGCCCGCGGCCTTGCCGGCAATGTCCCACAGCGCGATGTCCAGGGCCGACAGGGCGAACACATGCGCGCCGTTGCGTCCGAACAGGTGATAGCTATGGCTCAGCCGCTGCCGCAGCCCGGCGATGTCGCGCGCATCCTGCCCGATCAGCGCGGGCGCGAGCTGGCTGTTCAGCACGGCGAGGCTGGCAGCGGATCCGGCATGGCCGAACGCCTCGCCCCATCCGTCGATCCCCTGGTCGGTGACGATGCGCAGCCAGACGGTGTTCATGCCCTGGGCGTTGATGCCACTCAGCACGGCGGCCTTGCCGCCCATGTTGTAGGGGATCTGCGTCCAGCAGGTTTCGACGGCGATGATCTTCATGACGGTTCCTCCTGCTCGGCGTTGTAGCGCGGCGGGACCGATCACGCGATGGCAGGGGCGGCGGTCAGGCGGCCGCGCGCTTGCGCTTGCGCGGCGCCGGCACCGCATGGGGTGGCGGCGCCGTCTCGTCGGGGTTGGCCAGCGCCTTCAGCAGCGCGTCGCGCAGCTGCGCGAGCTTGCGTTCGTTCTCGATCTTCAGGCCGAACACGTCTTTTACGTAGAAGACGTCGACCGCGCGCACGCCATAGGTGGAGATATGGGCCGACGCGATCTGCAGGCCCTGCTCGCTCATGGCGCCGGTCACGTCGTGCAGCAGGCCGGGGCGGTCGCGCCCGTTCACCTCGACCACGGTATGGGTGTTGGATGCGTGGTTGTCGATCACCACGCGCGGCGGGGCGTGGATCGCCTGCATCCGCCGGCCCAGCAGGCCTTTCTGCAGCTTGCGGATTTCCGTCGCCAGGCGGATCCGCCCGGACAGCGCCTGCTCGATCAGCACCGACAGCCGCGCCAGCCGGTGCGGCGCGTCGAACGTGCCGCCGGCGGCGTCCTGGACCCAGAACGTGTCCAGCGCCATGCCGCTGGTCATCGTATGGATGCGGGCATCGACGATCGACGCCCCGGCCACCGCCAGCGCACCGGCAATCTTGCTGAACAGGCCTGGATGGTCCGAGCAATAGACGGTCACCTCGGTCACCGCGCGGGCCGGCAGAGGCTGCGTATCCACCGTCAGCGGTGCCTGGCGCTGTTCGGCGTCGCGCATCAGCCTGGCCTGACGTGCATGGGTCTCGGGGTCGAAGGACAACCAGTACCCGGGATAGCCCAGGCCGGTGAACCATTCGATATCGGCCTCGGACCACTCGGCCAGCATCGCCGATGCCGCCTGGCGGGCGCGCTTGACGCGCACGTCGCGTTCCGTGGTCGCAAGGCCGCCGGCCAGCACTTCGGCGACCCGGTGATACAGTTCGCGCAGCAGCGTCGCCTTCCAGCCGTTCCAGACCTTGGACGACACCGCGCGCATGTCGGCCACCGTCAGGATCAGCAGCAGGCGCAGCCGCTCGGGCGACTGGATCGTGTCGGCCAGGTCGAGGATGGTCTTGGGATCGTCGATGTCGCGCTTGAAGGCGGTGCTGCTCAGCAGCAGGTGATGCAGCACCAGCCACGAGACGGTTTCGGTTTCTTCCGCCGACAGCCCCAGGGCGGGGCCGACATGCAGCGCGACCTCGGCGCCCAGTTCGGAATGATCGCCGCCACGCCCCTTGGCGATGTCGTGCAGCAGCAGCGCCAGGTACAGCGACCGCCGCGACTGCACGTTGCTGACCAGGTTCGACGCGACCGGCGCGATCTCGGCCAGCTCGCCGCGTTCCAGCGTGTTCAGCACCTTCACCGCCTCGATCGTGTGCTCGTCCACGGTGAAGATGTGATAGGTGTCGAACTGCATCTGCCCGACGATGCGCGCCCAGTCGGGCAGGAAGCGGCCGAAGAATCCGGTCTCGTTCAGGATGCCCAGCCAGCGGGCGCCATCGGGATGGGTGCCGCCGGGGCGCTGGCGCTCGGGTTCCTTGCCGCACAGCAGGTCCATGAAGATCGCCGCCGCCTTGGGGTCGCCGCGCAGAGATATCGCCCGCCGTTCGTTCTGGATGAACGACCGCAGCGCCAGCGGATGCAGCTCCAGGTGCCGGTCGCGCGCCACCTGCAGGATGCGCAGCATCTGGATCGGTTCGGCGTCGAAATCGCGCCCGGTGATGGGCATCAGCTTGCCCTCGGCCAGCACGAAGCCGGCGGACAGCAGGGCCTTGTCGGTCTCGGCCTCGATCGCCGGCGGGCCCAGGGCCGACCGCAGGATGGCGGGTTCCAGGATGCGGGTCAGGCGGGCGATCTCGCGCGCGGTCAGGAAATAGTGGCGCATGAAGCGCTCCACCCCGTCCTGCCGGCCGTGGCGGGTGTAGCCCATGCGCGCGCCGACCACCGGCTGCAGGTCGAAGGTCAGCCGTTCCTCGGCCCGGCCGGCGACATAGTGCAGATGGAACCGCACCGTCCACAGGAACTCCCACGCCCGGCGGCCATGGCGGGCTTCCTGCTGCGTCAGGATGCCGCCCAGATCGGCCAGCTCCCCCATCGTCTGCGTGTCGAACACATACCGGGCGATCCAGTACAGCGTCTGCAGATCACGCAGCCCGCCACGGCCTTCCTTGACATTGGGTTCGACCATGAACGGGCTGTCGCCATACTTGCGATGGCGGACCGCACGCTCGGCCTGCTTGGCGGCGATGTATTCGGCGGCCCCGGCCTCCTTGCAGGCGGCACGGAAGCGGCGATGGAACTCCCCGAACAGCCTGGCATCACCGGTCAGGTGGCGGGCATCCAGCAGGGCGGTGCGGATCGTGGTGTCCTTGGCACCCTCGGTCAGGCACGCCTCGATCGAGCGTGTGGCATGCCCGACCTTCAGCCCGAGATCCCACAGGAAATACAGCATGTACTCGACGATGCGCAGCGTCCCGGGCGTCGGTTCGTCGGCGGTCAGGAACAGCAGGTCGATGTCGCTGAACGGCGCCAGCACGCCGCGGCCATAGCCGCCGGTGGCGGCGATGGACAGCTGCTTCGCCTCGCCGAGGTCGGTGTCGTTCGTCGCGTGGTCGTACAAGGCGCTGACGACGCCGTCGATCAGCGCGCCCAGCAGCCGCGCCGCCTGCAGCCCGGTCAGCTGTTCCTGTTCAAAGCCGTGCTGCACATAGGTCTGGATCCGGGCCAGGTGGCGGCGGAAGGCGGTCAGGGCACCGTCACGCGCCACGCCCCCCGGTTCCGCCGCAAGCAGGGACATGGCGTCCGACAGGATGGACGCGGCGGCTTCGGGCGCACGGGGCAGGGGGATGGGTGTGAGCATTCGGGTGATCGTATGCGTGCGTGGCGTGGTCTACAACCCGGACGAAGGGGAAGCGGCCGGGTTTTCCGGGATTTGTCCGGTGTCTTGTCGCCACGAATTGTGGTGCCAATGCGGCGCTCGTGGCCGCGGGCCGGGACAATGGCAATTGTATGGACGCCGCGCGCTAGCTCATTGTCTGATCGCATGATTCACCCGCTGCCACGATTCCGCTCAGCGGGATCATGC
>CAYZKM010000214.1:0-7726 GCA_964478525.1 uncultured Bifidobacterium sp. | reverse complement strand
GCGCTTCCACTGGACCGAGCTGAAGGTCAGCACCGAGGTCGTGTCCCACAACAACCCGGACGCGCCGAAGCCGAAGCTGCGCAAATATGAACAGGCCCGCGTGCTGGGCGGCGGATCGTCGATCAACGGGCAGATGGCCAATCGCGGCGCGCCCACCGACTATGACGAGTGGGACTCGCGCGGGGCCACCGGCTGGAAGTGGGACGACTGCCTGCCCTATTTCCGCAAGCTGGAACGCGACCTCGACGTCGACGACGAATGGCACGGCAAGGACGGTCCGATCCCGATCCGCCGCGTGCCCGAGGCGCAATGGCCCGGTCATGCCAAGGCGCTGGCGCAGGCCTTCAAGGAAGCCGGCTACAAATACCTGCCCGACCAGAACGGACAATTCGAGGATGGCTATTTCCCCATCACCATCTCGAACGCGCAGGAACAGCGCGTCTCGGCCGCCATCGGCTACCTGAACGCCGATGTCCGCAAGCGGGAGAACCTGACGATCTCCACCAACACGCAGGTCACCGAATTGCTGTTCGAGGACCTGCGCTGCGTCGGCGTCAAGGCGCTGGTCAACGGCAAGCCGACCGAGTTCCGCGGGCGGGAAGTGATCCTGTCGTCGGGGGCCATCCATTCCCCAGCGCATCTGCTGCGCGCCGGCATCGGCCCGGTCGGGCATCTGCGGGAGATGGGCATCGAGGTGCGCCACGCCCTGCCCGGCGTCGGGCAGCGGCTGATGGACCATCCGTCGATCGCGCTGGCCTCGTTCGTCAAGCCCGGCGCGCGCGTGACCAACAAGGAGACGCGGCGGCACCTGTTCGTCGCGGCCCGCTATTCGTCGCAGATCGGCGGCGCCCCGCCGGGCGACATGTTCGTGGTCGGCGCATCCAAGACATCGTGGCACGCGGTGGGCGAGCAGATCGCGAGCTTCATCCTGTTCGTCAACAAGACCTTCTCGGAAACCGGGCAGGTGCGCCTGCGCGGGCGGAGCTGGTCGGACGAACCCGAGGTCGAGTTCAACCTGCTGTCCGACAAGCGCGACCTGGACCGCATCGCCGACGGCATCCGCCGGCTGACGCCGCTGTACAACGCCCCGGCGATGCGGGCCGCGGTGACCGACCCGTTCCCGGCCAGCTATTCCGACAAGGTGCGCCAGGTCGGCGAGATCAACACCAAGAACCGCATCCTGACCGGCATCATGGCCAGGCTGCTGGACGGGCCTGGCTTCTTCCGGCGCATGCTGATCAAGAACCTGATCATGGAAGGCTATACGCAGGAAGACGTGGTCAACGACGAGGACGCGGCCGAGGCCTTCATCCGCAAGGCGGCGGTCGGGGTATGGCATGCGTCCTGCACCTGCCGCATGGGGTCCGACAGCGATCCGATGGCGGTCACCGATCCGGCCGGGCGCGTGCGCGGCGTGGATGGGCTGCGGGTGGTCGATGCCTCGATCTTCCCGGTCGTGCCCTGCGCCAACACCAACATCCCGACGATCATGACGGCCGAGAAGATCGCCGACGCCATCCTAGCCGGAGCCTGATCCGGCCAAGGGACGGTCGCCAGGGGACGGTCGCCAGGGGGCGGACGGCCAGGGGCGGACGGTCAAGCGGCGGGCGTCCGCGCCACGCCCGGGCCGGCACGCCGCAAAGATGGGCACCTGCCCAGCGCGCGAAACTGTGGCGCCGGCACGCCGGCGGCACTACACCGCGCCTATGAACTTCCCCCCCGTCCATCCGATGCTCGACGCGGCGCTGTCCGCGCGCGGCTATCTTGAACCCACCGACGTGCAATCCGCCGTCCTGCAACCCGAAACCGAGGGGCGCGACCTGCTGGTCTCGGCCCGCACCGGATCGGGCAAGACCGTCGCGTTCGGCCTGGCCGCCGCGAACACCCTGATGCCCGACGGCACGCTGCCCCCGCGCGGGGCACCCATCGCGCTGGCCATCGCGCCCACGCGGGAGCTGGCCTTGCAGATCCAGGCGGAGCTGGCCTGGCTGTACGACGGCGCCCGCATCGCGTCCTGCGTCGGCGGCACCGACATCATGCGGGAAACCCGCACCCTGCTTGGCGGCTGTCACATCGTGGTCGGCACCCCCGGCCGGCTGGGCGATCATGTCCGCCGCGGCAACCTGGACCTGTCGGCGCTGAAGGTGCTGGTGCTGGACGAGGCCGACGAGATGCTGGACCTGGGCTTCCAGGAGGAGCTGGAGTTCCTGCTGCAATCCGCGCCCGAGCAGCGGCGGACGCTGCTGTTCTCGGCCACCATCCCGCACGACATCGCCGCCCTGGCCCGCAGGTACCAGCGTGACGCCCTGCGCATCAACACCGTGGACCGCACCCAGCCACACGCCGATATCGAGTATCGCGCCGTCGCGGTGCCCGGCCATGAAACCGAGGCCGCGCTGATCAACATCCTGCGTTGGTATGAGGCACCGGGCGCCCTGGTGTTCTGCGCCACCCGCGACGCCACCCGCCGGCTGCACACCGCCCTGCTGGAGCGCGGCTTCGCGGCGGTGATGCTGTCGGGCGAACTCAGCCAGCACGAGCGCACCACCGCGCTGGATGCGCTGCGGTCGGGGCGGGCGCGGGTCGGCGTCTGCACCGACGTCGCGGCGCGCGGGCTGGACCTGCCGGCGCTGGACCTGGTGGTGCATGCCGACCTGCCGACCAACCCCGAAACCCTGCTGCATCGCAGTGGCCGCACCGGGCGCGCCGGCCGCAAGGGCGTGTCGGTTCTGCTGGTGCCCTATGCCAAGCGCCGGCGTGCCGAACAGGTGACCCATGCCGCCCGGGTTCGCGCCGTCTGGTGCGACCCGCCGACCGCCGCCGATATCGAGGGCCGCGACCGCGAACGCCTGCTGGACGACGACGTGCTGTCGCCGCCCGAAGGCGCGGACTGGGACGACGCGCAGGCCCTGCTGGCCAGGCATGATCCGGTGACGATCGCCGCCGCGCTGGGACGGCTGTATCGCCGGCAATTGCCCGAGCCGGCGCAGGTCAGCCAGGCACCGCGCCCGGCGACGGATGCGGCCCCGCCGCGCGAGCAGCCGCACCGGCGGGACGACGCGCCACGCCCCGACAGGGCGCGGCAGAACGGTCCGTCCGCCGACGTGGTGCAGTTCCGCATCGCGATCGGGCGCGACAACCGAGCGGACCCGAAATGGCTGTTGCCGCTGATCTGCAAGGTGGGCGGGATCACGAAGCGGGATGTCGGCACGATCCGGGTGTTCGACACGGATACGCGGTTCGAGGTCGCCCGCTCGGTCAGCGACGCCTTCGCCGCGGCCACCGCGACGATGCCGGCGAACGAGCCCCGGATCACACAGCTGGGCGACGGTCCCATCCCGCCGCGCGCCTTCCGCGGCAAGCCGGCCGGGGCGCACCCGCGGGCGAAGAAGGCCCGGATGGCGCGGGGCTGACGGCGCGATCGTGATGGGTGGCAGGCGCCGGCCGGCCACCCGTGGCTTCGGCAATCCCGACAGGGGAAAGACCATCCCATCGTCGGATCAGCGCCGTCGCCGGCGCTAATCCGACCCCATCGTCCTACCCCTTCCCAACCCCCGCGCGCCGCAGCGCTCGGCGCCAATCCGACGCGACCTCGTCCAACGCATCCTTCGGCGATTTCTGGCCCAGCAGCGCCTGCGACAACCCGGATCTCAGCGCCGGATCGATCGAGTTCCACGCCGGGTGCGCCAGCGTCGGGATGCCCGTTTCGATCGCCGCCGCGGCGACGGGGGGCCAGCCGATCTTCTCCACCATCTCGGGGTCACGCAGGACCGACCCTCGCGGCGGCGCGTTGCCGCGCAGCATCGACCGCCGCATATACTGCTTGTCACAGCACATGCGGATGAACTCCAAGGCCCATTCCTTGTTCTTCGTGTATTTCGGGACCCCCAGGAAATGCCCGTCGATCCAGGTGCGGCTCTGCGCCTTGTCGGTCTGGCCGGGCACCGTGGCCCATGTCCATCTGCCGCCGGTGGTCGACAGCTTCGGATCGTTCATCAGCGTGCCATAGGGCGCGAAGGTCTGGCACATCGCGTAACGATCCCGCTGCGCGCCCGAGATGATTTCCTCATACTCCCACGTCATCGCATCGGGCGGCACGACCTTGTGCTTGGTGACCAGCTCCGACCAGAAGGTCAGCGCCTCGACCGCCTGCTGGTTGTTGATGAAGATCTCCCCGGTCTGGAAATCCAGCATCTTGCCGCCGGCGGAATACAGCCACGGATAGAACGCCGACAGGATCGCCGATCCCTGCTTGCCCGACAGGCCGAACCCGTACCGTTGCGGCGGCGTGTTGCAGGCGATGGCGGCGGCCTGCAGTTCGGCGAAGGTCTCGGGCAGCTTCGTGATTCCCGCCGCGTCCAGCACGGGCTTCTGGTAATGCATGATGCCCGTCGTCACCCGGTACGGGATGCCGTTCATCTTGCCCTGATAGGACGCGGCCTTCTTGCTGCCGGTCAGGAAATCGCCCCAGTCCCACGATGGATCGCGCGCCATGATCCTGGCCACGTATTCCTCGTGGTCCTCGAAGTGCTGGTTCAGCCAGCCGGCCATCCCGACCGACCATTGCACGATATCAATCCCGCTGGACCCCGAGTTCAGCTCGGCCTTCAGACGCGCCTGCCAGGGGTCGACGGGCAGCAGGGTGAAGTCGATCTTGATGCCGGTCGCCTTCTCGAAGGCGGGGGCGACCTCCTCGACCATCACGAAATGCCACGGCCCGTTGTCGCCGACATAGACCAGCTTGTCCGGCTTGTTCTGGGCCAGGGCCGGCTTTGCCAGGGGGCTGGCCAGCATGGCGGCACTACCCGCCAGAAGCGTGCGACGTTTCATCCCTTTACCGCTCCCGATGACAGGCCCGCGACCAGGTGGCGTTGGGCAAAGAACGAGAAGACGATCACGGGCAGGATGACCAATACGCCGGATGCGGTCATGCCACCCCAATCGACACCGGAATCACCGCCCGAGAACGCGGCCATCAGCACCGGCAGGGTGCGCGTGGCGTTGTTCGTCAGCACGGCCGAGAACAGGAAGTCGTTCCATGCCAGTTGCAGGCACAGGATACTGGCGGCTACCAGGCCAGGCCGGATCAGCGGCAGCACGACATGGGTGAAGGCCTGGAACCGGCTGGCGCCGTCGACCCAGGCGCTTTCCTCCAGTTCGCGGGGCAGATCCTCGAAGAAGCCGCGCATGATCCACACGACCAGCGGCAGGCTGAAGGTGGTGTATGCCAGGATCACGCTCATATACGTGGTCGTCAGGCCGATCTTGCTGAACAGCACGTACATCGGCACCAGCACGGCGATCGGCGGCAGCATGCGCATGGCCAGCAGACCGAAGAACAGGAAATTCCGTCCCAGGAACGGAAACCGTGCAAAGGCGTAGGCGGCGGGAACGCCGACCAGCAGCGACAGGCTGACCGCGCCGCCCGATACCACAAGGCTGTTGATGAAGGCCTGGCCGAAATCGGCGCTGTGCGACACGGCGGCATAGTTCTCGAAGGTCGGCCACCACAGGAACAGGGGCGGCTTGGAGAAGACCTGCATGCGCGTCTTCAGCGACAGGCTGACGATCCAGTACAGCGGAAACAGGAACACGACCGTCAGCAGGATCAGCGCGGCATAGACGCAACCGGCGTAGGCGAATTTGCTGCGTCGGGACCCGACATAGTTCAGCGCGGCCATCAGTTGGCATCCCTGCGACGGACCGTTGTCATGAAGAACAAACACAGCAGCATGGACATCAGCAGCATCAGCCACGACGCCGCCGATCCCAGGCTCATGTCGAACTTCACGAACGACGTCAGATAGGTGAACTGTGACAGCGTCATCGTGGCGTTGGCCGGCCCGCCGCCGGTCAGCACGTAGATGTTGTCGAAGGCCCTGAACTCGAAGATGGTCCGCAGCAGCAGCGCGACCAGGAAATAGGGGCGCAGCAGCGGCAGCGTGATATGCCAGAACGTCTGCAGCACGCTGGCGCCATCGATTTTCGCGGCCTCGACCGGTTCGTGCGGCAGGGACCGCAGACCGGCCAGCAGCAGAATGGAGACATAGGGGGCAGCCTGCCACACCGCGACGACCGCAACTGCGAACAGGGCGGTCGAGGGATTGCCGAGCCAGACGATGTGTTCGCCGATCCAGTAATTGATGACCCCATGGTCCGGGTCCAGCAGCAGTTTCCAGCAGAACGAGGCAACGACCGGCGTGATCATCATCGGAATGATCAGCACCGTGCGGAAGACCACGATGTACGGCAGGTCGATATTGAGCAGCAACGCGATGGCCAGTCCGAGTGCAAGTTCAGCCGCGACTGTCAACGCGGTGTAAATCACGGTCATCCGGATGCTGGTCAGGAAGTTCGGGTCGGTCAGCAGATCCTGATAATTGTCAAAGCCAACGAATTCGCCGGCGAACAGGCCGCGTGTCGCCTCCCAGCCTTGAAAACTGAGCATGCCGGACAACAGCAGGGGTACGCCGAAGACGCCAAGCATCATCAGCGTGGTCGGTGCGACGGCAAATCGCACGAACTGCCGGTCCAGCCATCGCCCTGCTGCGGACGTGTTTATATGAGGGCCGGCGGACGCCGTGATGGCCGCCCGACCCGCCGTAGACGTGGTACCTCCCATCGCGCGTGTTTTCCCGTCGCGTTCGTTGTCGGACTACGCTATCCCGATAAAACGCCGCCGTCACCTGCCGTGATTTTGAAGCCCGGCGTGATCCGGACGCCGACGTTATGATGCCGGCCTCTGGCCCGTGCACCATCACGTTCAACCGGTGCGGTTGAGGTCCATAATGGTGTTGCGTATTTAGAACGGAAGTATGCTTCAGCGCGACTGTGCCAGTCGAGGCCGCGCGCGTATCGGAAGACGCCAAAGACCACCATGATGCTGCCAACTCTTGCAACGACTCCTGAAAGCGAAGGTGGGCGCGCGGCCGATGCAGTCAGTCGGCGCCGATACGACGCGCCACTGATTCCGCACCGCTGACGGGAACCGTCACGCTTAATTGGTCCATGAACCATCGTCCGGAACGGGGCGGCAAACGGCGTATCAACGACTTGGGTGCAGCCGTTTCGCGCGAAGCGGGATCGCTAAAACAGCGAACTACAGCGCCAGCGCGCCCTTCTTTGCCGCGTCGTAGCGATCGGCGATCTTGCCCCAATCCACCACGTTCCACCATGCGGCAAGGTAATCCGCCCGCCGGTTCTGGTATTTCAGGTAATACGCGTGCTCCCACACATCATTGCCGAAAAGCACCATCTTGGCGTCCATGATAGGCGTGTCCTGGTTCGGTGTGCTGGTCAGCGACAGCTTGCCCTCACGGTCCACCACCACCATCACACAACCGGAACCAAAACGTCCCGCACCGGCCTTGTTGAACTGCTCCTTCATTGCCGCGAAAGAGCCGAAGTCGCGGGTTACAGCATCGGCCAGCGGACCCGACGGCTCGCCCCCCTTGCCGCCCATCAATTGCCAGAACATCGAATGATTGACATGGCCGCCGCCATTGTTGCGCACGGCGCTGCGAACCCCTTCCGGCACCTGCGCAAGCTGCGCCAGCATCGCCGGCAAGCCCAGGGCGGCCACCTGCGGATAATCCTTCAGCGCCGCATTCAGGTTTGTGACGTATGCGGCATGATGCTTGCCGTGATGGATCTCCATCGTCATCGCGTCGATGAACGGTTCGTTCGCGTTAGTCGCATAGGGCAGGGCAAGCAGTGAGAACGGATA
>CAYZKM010000213.1:0-7733 GCA_964478525.1 uncultured Bifidobacterium sp. | reverse complement strand
TGTCGATGCCCATTTCCTCGCACAGCAGGACCAGTTCCTCGGTGCAGATATTGCCGGCCGCCTTGGGCTGTCCGGCGAACGGGCAGCCGCCCAGGCCGCCGACCGTGGAATCGAACTGGCTGACGCCCATCTTCAGCGCGACATGGGCGTTGGCCACCGCCAGCCCGCGCGTGTCGTGCAGATGCAGGCTGATGGTCATGTCGGGCCAGCGGTTGCGGACCTCGCCGATCACGCGTTCCATGCGGTGCGGGGCGGCCCATCCCATCGTGTCGGCCAGGGAGAAATAGGTGATCTTCGCCCCGGTCTCCTCGGCGATCTTCATGCCGTCTTCCAGGGTGGAGATGACCTGGGCCGGTGCGATGTCACCCTGGTAGTTGCAGCCGAAAGCGGCCATGACGCCGATGCGGTTCACCGGGATGCCGCGCGTGACATGCAGTTCCGCCTGCCGCTTCATCGCGGCCAGGTTTTCCTCGTGCGTGCGGTTGAGGTTCTTCTTGGTGAAGCCTTCCGACGCGGTCAGGGAAATCGAGCCGGTCAGCGTCAGCTTGTCCTGGTATTTCTGCGCGCGATCCAGGCCGTTGCCGTTGAAATAAAGGCCGGTGTAGTGGATGCCTGCCTTGGGCGTGAAGCTTTCCACCACGGCTTCCGCGTCGGCCCAGCCCGGCACCAGGCGCGGGTTGACGAACGAACAGGCCTGGATGTGGTGCAGGCCGGTTTCCGACAGCGCCTCGATCAGGCGGACCTTCTGTCCGGTGGAGATCGGGCCTGGCTCGATCTGGAAGCCTTCGCGCGGGCCTTCCTCGTGGATTTCGACGTGCTTGGGCAGGTCGGACATGGATGTTCTCCTTGAAAGTGCCGATGCGGCGTGGGCCTAGATCACCTTCGCCGCCCGGAAGCCGGCGATCTGGGCAGGTGTATAGCCGAGTTCCCCCAGAATCTCATCATTGTGCTGCCCGAACATCGGCGGCGGACGGTCCACCTGCGGGCCACCATGGGCAAACTTGAAGGCAGCGACTGGCACCGTGAAAGCGCCGGGGATGCCCGGCGCGCCTTCGTGGCGGTGCAGGATGCCGCGGCTGGCGATCTGCGGATCGGCCAGCGCCTCCCCCATCGTGCGGACGCGGGATGCGGGAACGTGGCGGGCCTGCAACCATTCCTCCCACTCGGCGGCGGTGCGGGTCAGCATGATTCCGGCCAGCGTCGCTTCCTCGCGTTCCTGGTCCGCATGACGTTCGTCATTGGTCTTCTTGATCATGTCGGGCCGTTCCAGCACGGTCCACAGCCGCTTCTGCTGGCGCAGGTTCGACGCGCCGATCATCACCATGCCGTCCTTGCATTGGTACGCCATCGACGTTGCGTGCCCGGTCCGGTTGCCCGCCGGTTTCGGGTGCCTGCCGTTGCGCAGATATCCGGTGACATGGGACGCCATCAGGATCATCGCGACATCCAGCATCGCCATGTCGATCCGCTGTCCCTGCCCCGTCTTCTCCCGCTGGTACAGCGCCGCCGACAGGGCATAGGCGCCCATCGTGCCGGTTGCGTAATCGATCGCCGGCGCACCGATCTTGATCGGGTTGGCATCCGCCGTGCCGGTCATCGCCATGATGCCGGACGTGGACTGGATGACATGGTCATAGGCCGTCCGCTCCCGCTTCGGTCCGCCCTGGCCGAACGCCGAGAACGACGCATAGATCAGCCGCGGGTTGATCTTCCGCAGGTCGTCATAGCCAAGTCCCAGCGCCTCGAACGCGCCGGGGCGATAATTCTCGACCAAAACATCGGCCGTGGCGACAAGCTTCTTCAGAACCTCCCGCCCCTGCTCGGCCTTCAGGTTCAGCGAGATGGCCCGCTTGTTCGATCCCTGCGTCAGGAATCCCGTGCCCATCAGGGCATGGTTCAGATCATTGTCCGATCCGGAATCCCGGCTCTGGTCGGGATCCGACGGATCCTCCACCTTGATGACGTCGGCGCCCATCAGGCCAAGCTGATAGGCCGCGAACGGGCCGGCAAGCACATGGGTGATGTCGATGATGCGGATGCCTTCGAACGGGCGCGGCATGGCGGACGTCCTCCTGGATTGTTGGGGGCAGCGTGCGACCTTGCCCCGATGGCGTCAACACGCTTGGATACCCGCACAACAAGGGGGAACGCGGCCATGACCGTGGAGTTGAAGATCGCCGACGGGGTGGCCACGGTCACGCTGAACCGGCCCGAGAAGCTGAATGCCCTGAACTGGGACATGCGCGGACTGCTGACGCGGTACTTCGCAGAGCTGCGCTTCAACGACGACGTCCGCGCCATCCTGGTCACCGGCGAAGGCCGGGCCTTCTGCACCGGCGCCGACGTGGGCGGGATGGAACGGCGGGAGCTGCGGTTCGAGCGCGAGAAGCTGCAGCGGGGCAGCCACAGCTATATGCGCATCCTGCATGCGATCGAGAAGCCGGTCATCGCCGCCGTCCGCGGCCCCACCGTCGGCATCGGCTGGAGCATCGCGATGGCCTGCGACATGGTGATCGCCTCCGAAACGTCCCGCTTCTCGCAGATCTTCCGCCGCATCGGCCTGGCCCCGGATGGCGGGGCGGTCTGGTACCTGACCAGGCGCATCGGCATGGCCAAGGCGAAAGAGCTGGTGTTCACCGGCCGGTTCGTCGACGCGCAGGAAGCACTGGCGCTGGGCCTGGTGAACGAGGTGGTGCCCGACGATCAGCTGATGCCGCGCGCGCAGGCCCTGGTCGCCGACCTGGCCGCCGGCCCCACCTTCGCCTTCGGGATGGCAAAGAAGATGTTCAACATGGCCAACGGCAGCTACGAGGAGTTCCTGGACGTGGAGAATTTCGTCCAGCCGCAACTCGGCCAGAGCGAGGACCACCGCGAAGGTGTCGCCGCGTTCAAGGAAAAGCGCCAGCCGCGGTTCAAAGGACGGTAGAGACGGGTGTAAAGGCCGGTGACGGCACCGCGCGCTGCGTCGCGGTCAGCCCACGCCGGCCACGACGCGGTGACGCCTGTCCATACTACCCCGCGGCGATTCCAAGATCCTGCGCCATCCCGGTCGGCAGGCCGTCGATGGTGCGGACATTCTTCTCCCGCCAATAGGCGTCGATCCCATCGGGACCTTTCCGGCGCGCCCAGTCCTGCAGCGTGTCGCGGTCCTGCCTGAATTCCATCACCGGCACGGCGAACCCGCACGATGTCTGCACCGACTCCACATCCAGCGCGATCATCTGCCGCGCGCCCACCGGCTCGTTGCCGTCGTATCGGCTGGACAGCAGCGCGGCATACTCGGCCGACCCCCGCGCCAGCACGCGCCCGTGCCCGTACAGGCGCAGGATCATCGGCGGCCCCTCGAACGCGGTGAACATGATCGTCAGCCGCCCATCGCTGCGCACATGCGCCGCGGTTTCGTTGCCGCTGCCGGTCTGGTCCAGGTAGACGACCTGCTTCGACCCCAGCACCCGCATGCAGTCCGAGCCCTTGGGCGAGAGGTTGATCCGGGAATCGCCGGACACGCTCGCCGTGAAGAACACGTGCTGGCGCTTGATGAAATCCTGCAGCGCCTCGGGGATGTGGTCGAAGAACTGGGCCATTGCTACCTCCGGACGACGGGCGAGGGAATGCTTTCGATCATGACATTGATCACCGCGGCCTTGCCACTGGAAAGCGCCCGCTCGATCGCGCCGGGCAGGGCCGCCGCGCTCTCCACCAGTTCCCCGTGGCCGCCGAGGGCAGTGGCGACCATGTCGTACCGGGTGGGATTCAGCTCGCAGCCGAAGGTGCGGTTCGGGCCATAGTCCCGAACCTGCAGGTTGTACTCGGCGTTCCAGCGGGAATCCGTGCCGACCACGGCGATGAAGGGCAGGTTCAGCCGGACCGCCGTCTCGATCTCGGCCATGTGGAACCCGAACGTGCCGTCGCCCAGCACCGCGATCACCGGCGCGGTCGTTTCGGCGACGCGCGCCCCGCTCGCCATCGGCAGCGACCCGCCGATCGAGCCGGCGACGCCGTTGATCATGCGCCTGTCGTTCTGCAGCATCGACTGGCCCCATTGCGCGAACTCTCCGCCGTCGCAGATCAGCACGGCGTCGGGATGGCGGGCCAGGACCGGCGCCAGGCCACGGAAGACCTCGGCCGGGTGCAGCTTGCCCGGCGTCTTCGACACGACGGTGGCCATCCCGGCAGGCCGAGCGGCGAAGGCGGTGTGGGCCTGGGCGAGCCAGGCGGGATCGGACTTGGTGCGGGCGCGGGCGATCAGCGCCTCGCCGGCGGGACCGGTATCGGCCACGCAGGCGAAGGCCAGGTTCGGTCCCTTGAACTTCGCGGCCCGCTCGATCAGCGCGCCCTCGGGATCGATGGAAATGAAACGGCAATGCGGGTCGAAGAACGGCGCCTTGCCGAATTTCAGCGTGAAATCCAGCGCCTTGCCCAGCAGCACGACCAGATCGGCCTGCTGCGCGATGTCGCCATACAGGCCCAGCGTGGCATCGTTGAAGCTGCGCGGCCCCTCGCTGATCACCGCCGGCACGCCAAGCGCCGCTTCCAGCCGGCCAAGCAGCGCGCGGCCCGGGCGGTTGGCAAGCACCGGCGCACCGACGATCAGCGGACGCTGCGCCGCCGCGATCAGCGCCAGCACGGCATCGGCCGCCACATCCGGCAGGCCGATCGGCGGGGCCGCGAAATCGGCCTCGCTCGGCCAGGCGACCGCGTCTTCCGCGACCACGGCATCCAGCACGTCGGACGGCAGGGACAGATGCACGGGGCCGGGCCGGCCCGAGGTGGCGATGCGGATCGCCTTCGCCACATCCATGCCCACGGTGGCGGTGTCGGTCGCCATCCACGACGCCTTGGTGACCGGGGCGGCCATCTCGGCCTGCTTCAATTCCTGAAACCCGCCGATGCCCAGCTGATCGGTCTCGGTATGGCCCGACAGCAGCACCATCGGGGTTTCCTGTCCCAGTGCCGTGAACAGCGCACCCACGGCGTTGGCATGGCCAGGCCCGCCGGTGACCCAGGCGATGCCGGGCTTGCCGGTCAGGCGGCCGAACGAATCGGCCATATGCACGCTGGCCGCCTCATGCCTGACATGGAACAGCTCCAGCGTGGAATCGATCGCCGCGTCGAACAGCGACATGATGTGATTGCCGGACAGGGTGAAGATCTTGGTATGTCCGGCCCGTTCCAGGGTGCGCACGACGATGTCGGCGCCACGCAGGGTCTTGGTCATGTCGCGAAATTCCTCGGCGGCGTGGTGCATTCAAGACAACGAAGGCCGGGCGGGCCCGGCCATGACGCAAAAGGCGGAGGGTTTCCCCTCCGCCCCGCTGTATCGAAAGGCTCAGACCGGGTCCCACGCATACACGTCGCGGGTCCGTTCCAGCGGCGTGAACGCCTTTTCCACCGCCGGCAGCCACTGCTCGGCCAGCTTCTCGCTGGTCCAGCCATCCGGGCGAGCCATGATGCGGATCGGGCGCGGCTGATTGTACAGATAGATTTCGTTGCCGCGGACACCGAAAATCTGGCCCGACACCTTGGCCGCCGCGTCGGTGCCCAGGAACGAGATCAGCTTCGCGATGTGATCCGGGCGGGTCCGCTCGGCGCGCGCCTTCAGCTGTTCCTCGGTCTGGCCCGGCACCGTCTCGATCATGCGGCTGAACGCATGCGGCCCGATGCAGTTGGAGCGGATGTTGTAGCGCTGCATGTCCATCGCGATGCAGCGCGACAGGCCGGCGATGCCCAGCTTGGCGGCGCCGTAGTTGGTCTGCCCGACCGAGCCGATCAGGCCCGAGGTCGAGGTGATATGCACGAACGAACCGCTTTCCTGCTTGCGGAAATGCGTGACCGCGGCGCGCGAGACGTAGAACGCACCATAGAGGTGCACCTTCATCACCGCGTCCCACTCCTCGACCGACATGTAGTGGAACATGCGGTCGCGCAGGATGCCGGCGTTGTTCACGACCATGTCGATGCGGCCGAAATTGTCGATGGCGTCCTGCACCATCTTCTGGGCGTCTTCCCAGCTGGAGACGCTGCCGGTGTTGGCGACGGCGCGGCCCTGGCCATGCGCCTGCGCGATCTCGGCGACCACGCGCTGCGCCGGGCCGGCATCACGGCCTTCGCCGGTGACGGTGCCGCCGATGTCGTTCACCACGACCTTCGCGCCGTTCGCGGCCAGTTCCAGGGCTGTCGCCCGGCCAATGCCACCGCCGGCGCCGGTGACGACGGCGACCTTCCCATCCATCATACCCATTGGGGTTCCCTCCTGTCCGAATTGGATGACCTACAATGCGTCAAGCGCGTTGTCCTGTCATCCCTGTGCCCCGCCATCCGTGCTCCGCCGCCGCGTGCGCCTAGGGCGCTTTCCGGCTGACCGTAACCGGTCAGCGCGCCCTATCTCGTTGTTTGATCGCATGATCGACACGCTGCCACGATTCCGCTCAGCGTGATCATGCTCTATCCTGCCCGCGCCGCGATCAGGCCGCCCGCGGCGACCAGCAATGCGGCGACCAATGTCAGCGGCGACAGCGACGCATACCCCGCCAGCCCCAGCACGATCGTGGACGCGACCGGCGTCGCATAGGCGAGCGTCCCCAGCAGCCGCGGATCGCCGCGCTTCATCCCGATATCCCACAGCACGAACGCGATCCCGACCGGGCCGAGCCCCAGCAGCAGGATGCTCATGATCACGGGACCCGACGGCATCACCACGGTCTCGAACATCGCATGCGCCACCGCCGCCGCCACCGCGCTGCCGCCGCAGAACCCCGCCACCGCCGCGCTGGGCACCCCGGCCATGCGACGAGCGAGGACGGAGTACAGCGCCCAGGTCAACGCCGCGCCGGCCGCGCACAGATAGCCCAGCACCGAGTCGGCATCGAAATGCGCCCCACGCGCCAGCAGCAGCAGGCTGCCCGACAGCCCCGCGGCGACGCCCAGCAGGTGCTGTCCGGTCAGCCGCATGCCCAGCAGCGGCGCCGACAGCAGCACGATCAGCAGCGGCCAGGTGTAGTTCAGCAGATTCGCCTCGACCGGCGGCGCATGCGCCAGGGCGGCGAAGAACAGCGCATGATAGCCGAACAGCCCGCCCACCCCGTGCAGCCAGGCCAAAGGCGGCTGGCGCAGCACGGACAGCTCCCCCCGCCAGGCCAGCCAGGCCAGGCCCAGCGCGGCGGACACGCCAAAGGTCATCGCGGTCAGCTGGAACGGCGGCACATCGGCCGATGCGCGCGACAGCAGCGCCAGCAGCGACCACAGCGCGATGGCCACGGCACCCGCCGCCGTGGCCCGATCCAGGCGAACGGTCACGGCAAGGCGGCGGGGATGGGCGTCAGGCGGCCTTGTGACGCTCGCGCAGGAACTGGAAGAACTCCACGCCCTCGCGCAGGCGGCGCTTCATCATCTGCGGGCTGCGCACCATCTCGCCGACGATCGAGGCGATCTTCGGGGCGCGGAAATAGAACCGCTTGTAGAACGTTTCGACGTTGTCGAAGATTTCCGTGTGCGACAGATGCGGATAGTGCAGCGGCGCAATCTGGATCCCGTGCTCGTCGATCAGCTCGGCGTGGGCGGCATCCAGCCAGCCATTCGCGACCGCCTGGTCGTACAGGAACGTGCCGGGATAGGGCGCGGCGAGCGAGACCTGGATGGTGTGCGGATTGATCTCGGTGGCGAAGCGGATGGTTTCCTCGATCGTTTCCTTCGTCTCCCCGGGCAGGCCCAGGATGAAGGTGCCGTGGATCTTG
>CAYZKM010000212.1:0-7762 GCA_964478525.1 uncultured Bifidobacterium sp. | reverse complement strand
CGACGCGCTGGAGAAGCGGTCGGCGCCCGACCTGGCGCCGCTGATGTCGCGCCTGACCGCCCTGGAACAGCGCCAGCCCGGCGACCCGCGCCTGGGCGAGCGTATCGCCGCCGCCGAGTCGCACCTGGTCGCCAGCCTGGCCGAGCTGCAGACCCGCATCGCGGCGCTGGAGAACCGGCCGCTGATCGACCCGCAATTCGCCGGCCGGGTCGATGCCCTGGCCGGACGGGTCGACGCGCTGTCCGGCAAGACCCAGACCGCGGAAAGCGAACTCGGCCGCCAGATCGACGCCACCGCCGCCCGCGTGGGCAGGATCGAGGGCGCGGCCGGCCAGGTCGCGGACCTCGCCACCCGCACCGCCCGCCTGGCGCGCCTGCAATCGGCCGAGGCCGCGCTGGCCGCCGGATTGCCGCTGGGTGCAGTACCCGGCGCGCCGCCCGCCCTGGCCCGCTTCGCCACCGCCCGCCCGCCGACCGAGGCCGGGCTGCGCCTGGCATTCCCCGCGGCCGAGAAGGCCGTGCGCGGCATCAGCCGCCCGGATTCCGACGCCAAGCCGTTCCTGGACCGCATCTGGGACCGCACCCAGCAGCTGGTCACCGTCCGCCAAGGCGACAATGTGCTGATCGGCGACAGCGCGGCCGGGGTGCTGGCCCGCGCCCGCATCGCGCTGGATGCCGGGGATTTGGCCGGCGCCGTGGCCGCGATGAACGCCCTGACCGGCGACGCCGCCAAGGCCGCCGCCCCCTGGGTCGGCGATGCCAGGGCCCTGCTGGATGCCCGCGCCGCACTGGCCGAGATGGCGGCCAAAAGCTGATGCGCCGCGTCATCCTGATCCTGCTGGCGAGCGCGATCGTCATCGTCATCGCCTGGTACCTGGCCGGCCTGCCCGGACAGGTGTCGGCCGAGATCGGCGAGCTGACCTTCGAGGCCTCGGCCCCCGTCGTGCTGCTGGGCCTGCTGGCGGCCTTCGCCGTGCTGTATGTCGCGCTGCGCCTGCTGGGCGGGCTGATCCGCCTGCCAGGCGCGATCCGCCGCTGGCGGCGGGACCGGTCGCGCGAACAGGGCGACGACGCCGTGGCCCGCACCCTGATCGCGCTGGCCGCCGGCGGTGGCGCCGATGCCCGCCGCCAGGCCCAGCGCGCCCGCCTGCTGCTGGGCGACACCCCGCAAACCCTGCTGCTGGCCGCCGAGGCCGGCCGCCTGGGCGGACGCGAGGACGAAGCCGAAACCGCCTTCCGCGCCCTGGCCGAACGCAAGGACGCCGCGGCCTTCCTGGGCTTTCGCGGGCTGCTGCGCCAGGCGATCGCCAACCAGAACTGGGTCGAGGCCGCGTCGCTGGCGCGCCAGGCCGAAACCGCCCATCCCGGCGCAAGCTGGCTGCGGGAGGAGCGGGCGCAACTCGCGATCCGCGCCGGCAACTGGTCCGAGGCGCTGGAGCTGGCCGCGACCGATGCCCCCAAGGCCGCGCTGGGCGCCGCCGCCGCCGACGCCGAGGCCGACCCCGCCAAGGCCCGCCGCATGGCGCGCCAGGCCTGGCACAAGGACCCGACTCTATCGCACGCCGCCCTGGCCTATGCTCGGCGGCTGCGGGCGCAGAACCACGAGGGCCGCGCGACCGGGGTGATCACCGATACCTGGAAGGCGGCGCCACATCCGGACCTGGCGACGTTCCTGCTGGAACCGATCAGCGACAAGCTGGCCCGCGCCAAGGCTGCGCAGAAGCTGACCGCTTCCAACAGCAGCCATGCCGAAAGCCACCTGCTGCTGGCCCGCACCGCGCTGGACGCCGGCCTGACCGGCGAGGCGCGGCATCACCTGGAAGCCGCGCAGGCGGCCGGCCTGAACGAACGCCGGATGTGGCTGCTGCTGGCCGAGGTCGAGGAAGAGGAACGCGGCGATACCGAGGAAGGCCGGCGCGCCCAGCGCGACGCGCTGCGACGGGCGGCGACGGCCGATCCCGATCCGGCCTGGCGATGCGCCCACTGCCATACGCCGCAGCCGGCCTGGGTTCCCGCCTGTCCGGTCTGCGCGACGGCGGGCGGCCTGCGCTGGGGTGCCACGGGCGTCGGCGCGCCGGCGCCGGCGACGGCACCCACGATCACCCAGGAGAATTGAGGGACGGCTACCGCCGCTTGCGGCGCGGCGGCGCGTCAGGCGCGATGGCTTCCAGCACCGGCTCCGACACCTGGCCGTCTGGGCAGCGCGCCATGGCGAGGTATGGCTTGGGATCGACGGCGCGGCCGCCGACCCGGACCTCGAAATGGACATGCGACCCACGGGCGCGGCCGGTGGCCCCGACCTGGCCGATGATCTGCCCGGCGGCAACCGGGGTACCGGCGGTCAGGCCCGGCGCGAATTCCAGCATATGGGCATAGCGGGTGACGACATTGTCGCTGTGCTGGATGTCGACGATGCGGCCATAGGCGAAATACCAGCCGGCATAGACGACGGTGCCGCCCGCGGCGGCGCGGATGGGCGACCCCATCGGGGCCATCAGGTCGACCCCGGTATGCCCGCCGCCAAATCCACGGGACAGATATTTCAGATCAACCGACGGTTGCACCATCTCCCCGCAGAAGGAGGCCGCCTGGGCGGAAACCGCGCAGACGGAGAGTGCCACGGTGGCAATCGAAGCGTACAAGATTCGCATTCCCCATGGTAACACGGTTTCTGTGAAAGTCGAATCAGGTGGATCACAGGTATTTCAACAAAACCGGCCAGAAATCGTGTCCTGTGGGTGACAGGGGGGTGTGGCCTGATTTCTCCTGCGGGCCACCCGTCTGGGTTGTGCAGCGCGCGATCCCCAGAAAGGGCGCGGGATCGACCGGCTTTCCGGCGAGTAACATTCCGAAATACAGGTGTGCTCCATAGGAGACACCCGACCGGCCGACGACCCCGATTTTTTGTCCGGGCTGGACCCGCCGGTTTCCGTTCATGATCGCCGGCGCGATCAGGCCGAGATGGCTGTAGACCCCGATGAAGCCGGGATGCTGGATCAGCATCTCGATCCCTCCCGGGCCCTTGCGCTGCACCCGGATGACATCCCCGGGCGCGACCGCCATCACCGGGGCGCCGGCGGGGGCGGGCAGGTCGATGCCGGGATGGAACGTGCCGGCCTTGGCGCGCCCGGGCAGGACCCGCGGCCCGAACGCCGAGGACACGCAGGCGGGCGTCACCGGCGGATGCAGCGGCGTCGGTTCGGCCATGGCGGGGCCGATCAGGATGGGCAGCGCGGCCAGAAGGGTGCGGCGGGGCATGGCGCCATCTGGCCCAATGGCGGGGGCGTCTGTCCAGCCGGCGGCATGTGCTATGGTCGCGGCAGGAGGGAACGACCCATGCCGCAAGCGAAAGCCGCCGTGCTGCGCCGGACCGGGGCGCCGATGACGATCGAGACGGTCGATGTCGGGCCCGTGATGCCCGGCGATGTCCTGGTGCGGATTCGCGCCGCAAGCCTGTGCCACACGGACCTGGAGGCGATCGAGGGCGCGCTGGCGGTGCCTCTGCCCGCCGTGCTGGGGCACGAGGCGGCAGGGGAGATCGCCGCATTGGGCGCCGGCGTCACCGACCTGGCCGTGGGCGAGCGGGTGGTGCTGTCCTGGAACCCGCATTGCGGCACCTGCTTCTACTGCGACCGGGCGCAGCCGATCCTGTGCCGGCAATTCCTGGCGAACGGGCCGAAAGGCTTCCATTTCGACGGCCGCCCAAGGCTGAGCTGCGACGCGGTGCCCCTGCACCAGCTGATGTATCTGGGCGGGTTCGCGGAATATGTCGTGGTGCCGGCGCAGAGCGCGGTGCGCGTGCCGGCGTCGATGCCGTTCGACCGCGCGGCCCTGCTGGGCTGTGGCATGATGACCGGGGTCGGCGGCGCGACCCGGATCGCCGGCATCGGATGGGGTGACGTCGCGATGGTGATCGGCTGCGGCGCGGTCGGGCTGTCGGCGGTGCAGGGCTGCGTCCTGGCCGGGGCCGGCACGATCATCGCCGTCGACCCCAATCCCGCGCGCCGCCAGCTTGCGCAGGCGATCGGCGCCACCCATGCCTGCGGCCCCGGGGAAGCGGCGGCGCTCGGGCGGTCGCTGACCGAGGGGCGCGGGGCCGATGTGGTGCTGGAAGCGGCGGGCGTAGCGGCGGGATTCCGCCTGGCGGTGGAAGCCGTGCGCCCCGGCGGGCAGGTGGTCTGGCTGGGCAAGGTGGCGGTGGACCAGGAGGTCGGCTTCCGCTGGGGCAGCCTGATGCAGGAGAAGCGGATCACCAGGTCGTCCTATGGCGGGGCCAGGCCGCAGACCGATTTCCCGCTGCTGGCGCGGGCCTATCTGGACGGCAAGCTGAGATTGGACGACATGATCTCGGCCCGTATCGGGCTGGAGCAGATCAACGACGGCTTCGCCGCGCTGAAGCGGGGCGAGACGGTCCGCAGCGTGGTGATGTTCTGATGAAGATCTATGAAGGCGGCCGCAGCCTGGATGGCGCGGTGGTGACGGTGGACGGCAGACCGCTGGACCCGCGCTTCGACATAAGCCGGTTCAGCCCCGCCGGGTTCGAATGGACCTACGAGGGTGACGGACCGCGCCAGCTTGCGCTCGCGATCCTGGCCGACCATCTGGGCGATCCGGCCAAGGCCCTGGCGCTGAGCGAGCGTTTCATGCGCGACGTGGTGGCCGAGCTGGACAATGCCTGGCGCCTGACCGAGGCCGAGGTCGCGGCGGCGCTGGCATGACCGCGGCGGGCTGGGTCGTTGCGGTGGCGCGCCGGCAGGGGCACCATTTCAGCAAGACGCCGCAGATGTGGATCCGCCTGGTGGCCGGCCTGGGCATCGATGGCGACGCCCATGCCGGCACCACGGTGAAGCACCGCTCCCGCGTGGCCCGCGACCCGACCCAGCCGAACCTGCGCCAGGTCCACCTGGTGCATGCCGAGCTGTTCGAGGAACTGGCCGGCAAGGGGTTCCACCTGTCGGCCGGGGATATCGGCGAGAATGTGCTGACCCGCGGCGTCGACCTGCTGGGTCAGCCGCGGGGCACCAGGCTGCATCTGGGCGGCGCGGCGATCGTCGAGATCACCGGGCTGCGGAATCCCTGCGCCCAGCTCGACCGGTTCCGCCCGGGGCTGATGGCGGCGACGCTGGATCGCGACGCCGCCGGCCACCTGCTGCGCAAGGCCGGGGTCATGGCCGTGGTGATTGCCGGCGGCGATGTCCGCCCCGACGATCCGATCCGCGTGGAATTGCCGGCGCCGCCGCATCGGCCGCTGGAGCCGGTGTAGCGCCCGGTCACGTCGTCTCGCGCAGGCGCTGGACGATCATCTGGACGCCTTGGGCGTGCCAGCGCTGCACCGCCTTGTGGTCGGCGCCCAGGGCGGAGCCGAGCCGCCGCCAGGGAAACAGGTGCCGGTCGGTGACCGGGTGCACCAGGCTGCGCGCGCCGACGACCCGGCGCAGCACGTAGCGATCCTGCGGGATCAGCGGGATCCAGGCCATCGCCTCGTCCATGCGGCTGATCTTCTCCGCGCTTGGCATGGCCGGGCGGATGCGGGCATCGGTCCAGCCATAGCTGTCGAGTGCGGTGCGCACGATCTCCAGCGAAGAGGTGCGCATCCGGGTGGTCCAGCCGGAGCCGGGCAGGGCGAGCAGCGTCGCGCCCGCTTCCTCCAGCCGGTAGATCACGAGGTCGGCGTCGATCGGATAGGCGTGGGCACTGGCCCGAGGGGGGGCGCTGGCCCGAGGGGGGGCGCTCAGGCGGGCAGCCGGGCGCGCCGGGGCGGTGCGCTGCGTCATGGCGTTCTCCTGTGCGTGGGTCAGCGATGGACGGGGGAGCGGGCATAGGGCGTGCCCTGCAGCACCGTGCCCTGGGTGATCGAGCCCCAGGTGGCGGGATCGCCTGGCGGCAGGGCGGGGCGTTCGGGGTCCGGGGGTGCGGGCACGAAATCCGGCGGCGGCGGCTTGGCGCCGATGCGGCGGCCGCGTTCGATGACGGTCCAGCGGCTCATGTCCATGATGGCGGCGACGTCTTCCCAGGTGCGGCCTTCGGCGCGCAGCCGCTTGATCTGGGTATCCTGGGCTTCGGTCCAGGTGAGTTGCTTGGGCATCTGGCGGCTCCGGGAGATGTGAACATACAGGGAACGAACCGGACGTTAGTAGGAATGTTAGAATGCGTCAATATAAATAACAATTTCGTTAGCAGCCGGGGCGCCCCGGCGGGAAGGACGGGCCACGCTCGGCTTTCCCGCGCGTCACATTCCAGTGGCGCGCCCGGCGTCCGTCATATATTCTAACGACCATGACAGACCCCACGACCATCGGCCAACGCATCCAGCACGCACGCAAGGCCAAAGGCATGACACAGGATCAACTCGCGCAGGCGGTCGAGGTCTCCCGCAGCGCCGTCGCGCAATGGGAAACCGGGCGCGCCGGCCAGGTCACCGGCAACCTGACGCGCATCGCCGCCATCCTCGATGTCGGCGTCGAGTTCCTGACACACGGCACGAACAAATACGCCCCGACCACGACCGGCCAGGGCGATGAATTGGCGATGCTGCGCCTGTATCGGGAATGCGACCCGGAAGACCGCCAGACGCTGCTGCGCCTCGCCCACCGCCTCGCTCGGCAGGCGCGCGAGGCCGAGGCCGCTACGCCGTGAACACGCCCCGCAGCCAGGTGCAGGAATCGTCGGTCGCAGCGGTGGCCTTGTCGACCAGGCCGGGGAAGAAGAAGAACCCGTGGTTCATCCCGTCCCAACGCCGCATCTTCGTGGCCACGCCCGCCCGGGTCAGCGCATCGGCGTAATACTCGGCCTCGTCGCGCAGCGGATCGTACTGGGCGGTGATCACATAGGCGGGCGGCAACCGGGCCAGGTCGTTCGCCTTGATCGGACAGGCATGCGGGTGCGCCGCATCCGACGGGCTGGCCAGATAGTGGTTCCAGAACCACTCCATGCCTTTCCGGGTCAGCCCGTACCCCTCGGCATTCTCGGCCATCGAGGGCGTGCCGGGATCGTGGTAGTCGGTCACCGGATAGATCAGCAGCTGCCCGACCAGCTTCGGCCCGCCCTCGTCGCGGATGCGCAGCGCCGTCACCGCGGCCAGGTTGCCGCCGGCGCTGTCGCCGGCCACCACGATGCGCGACGGATCGGCGTTCAGCGCCGCCGCGTTCAGCGCCGCCCAGCGCGTGGCGGCCAGGCAATCGTCGGGCGCCGCGGGGAATTTCGCCTCGGGCGCCAGGCGATAATCGACGGACACCACCACGCAGCCCGCACCGGCGCACAGGTTGCGGCACATCGTGTCATGCGTGTCCAGGCTGCACACCACGAAGCCGCTGCCATGGAAGAACACCAGCAGCGGGAACGGGCCGGCGCCAGGCGGCGTGTAGATACGCAGCGCCAGGGACCCGGCCGGCCCCTGCATGTCGCGGTTCACCACCGACGCCACCGCGGGGATGCGCAGCCCGGGGATCGCACGCGCGCTCATCTGCTCCCGCGCATCGGCGACCGACAGCGTGTGCAGCGGCGGCAATTGCGCCCGCAGGTTCAGCAGCGTCTGGATTTGCGGATCGACGGGCATGGTCAGGCCACCTCGAACAGGCCGGCCGCGCCCATGCCGCCGCCGACGCACATCGTCACGACGACCAGCTTCGCGCCCCGGCGCTTGCCCTCGATCAGCGCGTGGCCAACCATGCGCGCCCCCGACATGCCATACGGATGGCCGATCGAGATCGCCCCGCCATTCACGTTCAGCCGGTCATGCGGAATGCCCAGGCGGTCGCGGCAAT
>CAYZKM010000211.1:0-7764 GCA_964478525.1 uncultured Bifidobacterium sp. | reverse complement strand
CGAAGAAGGGCCTGACCTATGACGCGCCGGCTGACGAGCAGACGCTGGCGATGGGCCTGCGACCGGTGAAGTAGGGCCGGCCCGTCGCGGCGCGTCTGATGTCAGGCGACGCCCGCCGTCAGGACCAGCGCACGTTCCACGGATAGGGCGAGGTGCTCTCCAACAGCCCGGTCAGCTGCTTGTTGTGCGCGGTCAGGATGAAGAACCGGCCCAGCACCACGGTGGGCACGGTGTCCCATGCCTCCTGGTGGATGGCGCGCGCGATCCGCAGGCGCTCCTCGTCGGATGCGACCTTGGTCCACTGCTCGTTCAGCGCCTCGATCTTGTCGTTGGCGAACGATCCGGCCCAGCCCTTGGCGCCGAGACCACGCACGATCGGGCTGATCGCGGGGTTGATGAACGACGTCGCCAGCCACCAGTTATGGAAGATCGACCACCCGCCCTTGTCGACCGGATCGGTCTTGGTGCGGCGCACCGCCAGCGTGTTCCAGTCCATCTCCTGGATCTCGACGTTCATGCCGATCTGCTTCAGGTAGTCATAGGTCACCTGGCCGAACGGGCCGATGGTCGGGACATCGGCGGGGTTGATGATGACCACCTTCTCGCCGGCATAACCGGCTTCCTTCAGCGCCTTGCGGGCGGCGGCGACATCGCCGGTCATGCCCTGCGCGCCGATCTCCTCCCCGTATCGCGTGTCGCACGGGAACAGCGCCTTGCAGGTGCGATAGATCGAGGAATCCCCGCCCGTGACCGCCGCCATGTATTCTTCCTGGTTCATGCCCAGGCGGACGGCGCGGCGGATGGCCGGGTTGTTGAACGGCGCGTTCACATGGTTGAACCGCAGGCAGCCATAGAAGCCGACCGGGTTGAAGTTCGTGACCGTCAGGCCCTTGTCCTTGCGCAGCAGCGGCAGCAGGTCGGGCTGCACCTGCTCCCACCAGTCGACCTCGCCCTTCTGCAGCGCGGCTGACGCGGTCGAGGGGTCGTTGATGATCTTCCACTCGATCCGATCGATATGCGCGACCTTGCCGCCCGAGGCCCAGTCGGGCTTCTCGTTGCGCGGCACATAGTCCTTGAACCTCTCATAGGCGCCGCTGCTGCCCGAGATGAACTCGTTCTTCAGGAAGCGGTACGGGCCCGAGCCGATCATCTCGGTGTTCGGCTTGGTCAGCTCGGTCCTGGCGAGGCGTTCCGGCATCACCACGGGCAGCATGCCGTTGGGCTTGCCCAGCGTGTCCAGCAGCAGCGGGAACGGCGCCTTCAGCTTCACGCGGATGGTGCGGTCGTCGGCGGTGGTGAATTCATCGACGAAGGCGCCCAGCACCTGCCCATACACGTCGCGCGCCGACCACCGCTTCAGGCTGGCCGCGGCATCGCGCGCCAGCACCGGCTCGCCGTCATGGAACTTCAGCCCGTCGCGCAGCTTGATGTCCCAGGTGCGGCCGTCTTCGGACACCGAGGCACCCTCGGCCATCTGCGGCTTCGGCGTCTGGGTGTGGTCGATGCCGTACAGCGTGTCGAACACGTAGTAGCCATGGGTGATCGAGACCTGCGTGGTGGTCCAGGACGGGTCCAGCACCGACAGATCGGCCGTCGGGACATAGCGCAGCAGCTTGTTGGTGCGCGCCCCGCTCTGGGCGATGGCGAAGCTGCTGGGCAGGGCAGCACTGGCCGCGGCGGCCGCCGTGGTCTTCAGAAGGGCGCGTCGCCGCATGGTCGGTTTCCTCGTTGTTGGCGCGTTGATTTTGTCGGGTCGCAACCCGGCACATGACGACACATCGCCCCGTCCGCAAGCACCGGGCGGGCCGGCGGGGCGATCATGTCGTGATCTTCATGCGGACGTCACCTGCAAGCAGGGGCTAGCGCGCTTTCCGGCTGACCGTAACCGGTCAGCGCGCGCTATCTTATTGTCTGATCGCATGATCGGCCCGCTGCCACGATTCCGCTCAGCGTGATCATGCTCTAGCGGCTCGCCGCCTTGGCACTGCCGCGATCGAACAATCCGCCGATCGTCGCACCCAGGCTGCGCTGGCGTTCGGTGTCCACATCCACGGTCGCGGTCATGCCGGCGCGCAGCACCGATTCGCCGTCATGCGGCAGCAGGCGGATCTTCACCGGCAGGCGCTGCACCACCTTCACCCAGTTTCCCGACGCATTCTGCGGCGGCAGGATCGCGAACTCGGACCCCGCGGCGGGGCTGATGCTGTCGACCACGCCCTCCCACACCTCATCGGGGTAGACATCCAGCACGACCTTGGCGCGCTGCCCGACACGGATATGCGTCAGCGTGGTTTCCTTCAGGTTCGCCTCGATCCAGGGCCGGGTGGCGGCGACGATGACGAACAGCGGGGTCGAGGCCTTCACCTGCTCCCCCACCTGCAGCTTCACATTCACCGCGATCCCGTCCAGCGGCGCGGCCATGGTGGTGCGCTTCAGATCCAGCGCCGCCTTGTCACGTTCTGCGATCTTGTCGCGCACCAGCGCATACTGGTCGGTCGGCTTGGACGGATCGCCGGCCAGCACCGCCACGACACGCTCCAGCCGCCGGCGCACCACGCCCAGGCGGTTGCGCGCGACGTTGGCGTCGTTCTGCACCTCTTCCAGCTTCGATGCCGACACCACGCCGCGATCGGCCAGGGCGGTCTGGCGCTGCAACTGCTTGTCGTGGAACACCACCTGGCTTTCGACCTCGCCCAGCTCGGACAGCGTCTCCTTCCACACCGCCCGCGCCGTCTCCACCTGCGTCCGCGCCTGGTCCAGCTCGGCTTCCGCCTTCGCCAGCGCGAGCTGATAGGGCTCGGGGTCGATTCGCAGCAGCGTCTGCCCGGCCTTGACCCGCATATGGTCGCGCACCGCGACCTCGATCACCTTGCCCGCGACCTCGGGCGCGATCTGCGCGATGTCGGCCTTCACATAGGCGTTCTCGGTGTTCACATAGCGGCCGCCGGCCTGCCAGAAGGCAACGCCGCCGATGGCGACGATGACCGGCACGCCGATCAGCAGGACAAGACGCAGCAGCCGTGTCTGCCCGCGCGTCACCGGGATGGACCAGACATTGGGATGAAGACCACTCGCATAGATCGCTTACACAGCTTACGATAGCGCACGATATATTCCTCTGGCGCGATAAGCTCAAGATGACGGGCAGCGGCCGCACCCTGTCCGTTTCAGTTCCACGGTGGCTTTTCATCATCCAGACGGTCGGTCCCACCGCCATTCCCTGCCCCGGTCACGGCCTTCGCTGCCCTGGCACCGCGTCCGCCCGCCTTCACGGGATGGCCGATGTCACGCCGTGATCATCGAAATGTGATGATACGATCCGCGTCCGGCTGCTTCATCCCAGCCTCGGAGTCTCGACAGCGCCCCCACACCGCTGGCGGGCATGGTGACCTCTGTTTTCGGCATGGCTGTCGTGACCGGACCGGTTATCGAATCGGCCGGCGGTATCGGGCCGATCGTCCGGACCGGGCGGAAATTCACCCATCCGAACGACGTGCGACCTCGGCAGCCGCCGGCGCGATGGCTATGCTGGCCGGGAAGTGGCCGCGACGCGCCACCGCATGATCAGAAGGGGGAACGACCATGGCGACCTATATCCTGCTGCACGGCGCCTATCAGGGCGGATGGATCTGGAACCGCGTGACGCCGCATCTGCGCGCCGCGGGCCACACCGTGTATGCGCCGACGCTGGACGGCTGCGCCGAACGCCGCCACGCGCTGCGCCCGGGGATCAACACGGAAACCCAGGCCGCCGAAGTGGCCGAGATGCTGTTCTACGAGGACCTGAAGGATGTGGTGCTGGTGGGCACGAGTTGCGGCGGCATGATCGCCTGCCGCGTCGCCGAACTGGCGCGCGAGCGCATCGGCCGCGTGGTGCTGGCCGACGCGCTGGCCCTGTTCAACGGCGAGGCCGTGTCCGACCATGTCAAGCGCCCGACCGCGGTCACCACCGACCTCGGCACCGGCCCCTCGCCCGAGGATGCCCGCAACCGCATGTTCGTCTCCCTGACCGGCGAGACGCTGGAATGGGCGATGGCGCGCTACACCCCCCACCCGGTCGCCGCGATGACCGCCCCGGTGGTGCTGGACAGCTTCTGGCAGCAGAACTGGAACGCCTCGATCATCTGGTGCAAGCAGAGCGTCAACCCCCCGGTCACGCATCAGCGCCGAGCGCAGGAGACGCTGAAGGCGCGGTGGTATGAGCTGGATACCGGGCATTACCCGATGCTGAGCGAACCCAGGCGCCTGGCCGAACTGTGCATGGCCCAGTAGGCATCGGGCCCCGGGGCGGCACGCACGCCGCCCCGGGTTGGCGCCGACAGCGCTACCGTGCCCCCGTCGGCACCTTGTTGAACGGCATCCCCTTGTCCGCCCGGATATCACCCGGCAGCCCCAGCACCCGCTCGGCGATGATGTTGCGCAGGATCTCGTCCGACCCGCCGGCGATCCGGGCACTGGGCGACGACAGCAGCGCGGACTGGAACATCGCATAGGCCTCGGCCAGGTCGTCATCGACCACCAGACCGGCATTGCCCATCAGGTCCATCCCGAAGCTCGCGATATCCTGCAGCTTGGACGCGTTCACCAGCTTGGCGATCGAGTTCTCCGGCCCCGGGGTTTCCCCGCGCGACATCGCCGTCATGGTACGGAACCGGGTGAATTTCAGGCCCTGTGACCGGGCATGCCACTCCGCGATCTTCTCCCGCACCGCGGATGACCGGATCGCCGGCTGACCGTCCACCGTCACCGAGCGTGACAGCGCCACCAGGTCGTCGACATCGGGGCGCGCGACCTCGCCCACCGCCAGACGCTCGTTCATCAGCGTGGTGATCGACACCCGCCACCCCGCCCCCACCGCGCCCAGGCGCTGGCTGTCGGGGACGCGGACATCGGTGAAGAACACCTCGTTGAAATGGCGGGTGCCCGACATCTGGTGGATCGGGCGAATCTCGATGCCGGGAGACGTCATGTCCAGGAAGAAGAAGGTCAGGCCTTCATGCTTCGGCACGTTGGGATCGGTGCGCACGACGATGATCCCGAACTGCGACAGATGCGCGCCCGAGGTCCAGATCTTCTGCCCATTGATCACCCAGTCATCGCCGTCCCGCTCGGCCCGGGTCCGCAGCGCGGCCAGGTCCGACCCGCCGGCGGGTTCGCTGAACAGCTGGCACCACACTTCCTCCCCGCGCAGCGCGGGGGTGACATAGCGCTCCAGCTGCTCGGGTTTTGCGTAGGCCATCATGGTGGGGATGCACATGCCCAGGCCGATCTCGAACAACCCGCGCGGGACGGCGTAGTTCTCCTCCTCCTGGTTGAAGATCACCTGCATGATCGGGGACAGCTCCTGCCCGCCCCATTTTTTCGGCCAGGTGATGCCGGCGAACCCGGCATCGGCTTTCTTGGCCTGCCAGTCCTTGCAGCGCGCCACCGCCGCGGCATCCATCCCGCCCAGGCGCAGCACCGGGCGAGAGCCCGCCTTGGGCTCGATATTGGCGGCCATGAAGGCACGGGCACGGGCGCGGAAGTCGGCTTCCTCGGGGGTATCGTTGAAGTCCATCGTCGGTCTCCTTCGCCCTGTACCTAGGCTGCGTTACGGGTTTCCAGCAGCTCGACCAGCCGGTTCTTCCAGAATGGCGCCCCGCCCAGGTTCAATGCCAGTTGCTTCGAGCGGCGGTAGAACAGATGGCAGTCCACCGCCCAGGTGAAGCCGATGCCACCATGGGTCTGGATGTTCTCCTTCGACGCCAGGTGAAATGCGTCGGTGGCCGACACCCGCGCCGTCGCCGCCGCCATCGGCAATTCCGCCGCATCGGTCGCCAAAGCCCACGCACCGAAATAGGCGTTCGATCGCGCCAGCTCCAACGCCACATACATGTCGGCCAGCTTGTGCTTGATCGCCTGGAACGACCCGATCGGGCGGCCGAACGCATAGCGTTCCAGCGCATAGTCGCGCGCCATTTGCAGCGACGCATCGGCCCCGCCCACCTGCTCGAACGCGAACAGGATCGCCGCGCGGTCCATCAGCCGCTGGATGCTGGCCCAGCCATCGGTGTTCTCCAGCCGCTGGGCCGGCACGCCGTCGAAATCGATCCGCGCGTGGTCGCGCGACGGGTCCAGCGTCTTCAGCTCCCGCCGAGACACCCCGTCCAGCGGGACCAGATACAGGCCGATCTCGTTCGTCTCATCCCGCGCCACCACGACCGCGACCTGCGCGACGGTGCCATCGGCGATCGGCCATTTCGTCCCGCTGAGCCGTCCGCCGGCAACACGGGCGCGGATGGCAGCGGGATCGGGATTGCCGGTGCCCTCGGATAGCGCCAGGCAGCCGATCGCGGACCCATCGGCGAATCGCGGCAACCATTCCCGCTTCTGCGCCTCGGACCCGGCCAACAGGATCGCCTCGGCCGCCAGATAGGCGGTGGAGGCGAAGGGCACGGGGGCGACGACGCGGCCGAGTTCCTCGGCCAGCACGCACAGGCCCTCATACCCCAGGCCGGCGCCGCCGTATTGCTCGGGGATGGCAGCACCGATCCAGCCCATCTCGGCCATCGCCTGCCACAGCGGGGCGGCATACGGTTCTTCCTCGTCCAGCGAGCGGCGGACGACGGCGGGGGCACATTGTTCCGCAAGGAAGCGCCGCGCCTGGTCGCGCAACTGCTTCAGATCGTCGGAGAAATCGAAGTTCATGGACGTGGTTCCCGATCGGCCTTCGGACCGACCGTGCCAGGGTGGCGGAGGGTTGTGAAGGGCGGCATGGTGCGGCGATGCGCACACCTCTCCATGTCCTGCACAGTGTCAACGGCGGGTATGTCGACACGCTGGGCTTCGTGACCATGCACGGCCTGTTCGCCGCGCATGTGACCGGCAACATCATCACCATGGCGGCGGGCTTCGTGACCGAGATGCCGCAGACGGTGGGCAAGCTGCTCGCCCTGCCGGTGTATTGCGCGGCCGTGCTGCTGACGCGGGCGATGACGTATCGGCTTTCCCAACGGTCGCCGGCACTGCATCTGCGCGTGCTGCTGGCGCTGAACGCATCGCTGCTGACCGTAGCTGCGATCCTGGCCATCCATCATGGCCCGTTCACCGATGCCGACGCCCCGGCCGCGGTGCTGACCGGAATGGTGATGGTGGCCGGCATGTCGATACAGAATGTCGTGCGCCGGCTGCACCTTCCATCGGCCCCGCCGACGACCGTCATGACAGGTGTCATCACGCAGTTGATGATGGACCTGGTGGACGCCCTGTATCAGCGTCGCGCCGGACAGGCGGCGGCCGTGCTGCGGCGCGGCCTGCCGCTGTCACGCGGGCTGGCAGGGTTCGCCGCCGGCGCGGCGATGGCCGCGGTGTCGGTGACAACGGCCGGGCCGTGGGCCTTCGCGCTGCCGCCGGCGATCGCCGCGGCGGCAGCGTTGAGTTGCCTGGCCGAGGAGAAGACGACCTAGCGCGCTTTCCGGCTGACCGTAAACGGTCAGCGCGCGTTATCTTATTGTTTGATCGCATGATTCACCCGCTGCCACGATTCCGCTCAGCGGGATCATGCGCTAGGCGTTGCTGCCGGGCAGCCCGCGCGGAAACAGGTTCGCCGCCAGCAGCCCGCCATCCACATCCAGCGTCGTGCCGGTGATATAGCGGGCAAGATCGGATGACAGGAACAACGCCGCCTTGCCGATGTCGTCCGGCACCCCGCGCTGGCGCATCGGCAGCAGGCTGGCGGCATAGCCCTCCTGGCGCTGCGGCGTGTCGAACAGGCGCGGCGTCACG
>CAYZKM010000210.1:0-7768 GCA_964478525.1 uncultured Bifidobacterium sp. | reverse complement strand
CCGCGAGGGGCGGGATGTTCGCCGATGCCCCGGTCGCCCGCACGCGCGAGGCCGCGGCCAGCGGCAAGCTTGCGATCATGGTCGGCGCCACCGGGGAGACCTTCGCCCATGTGAAGGAGATGCTGGAGACGATGGGCACGGATGTGAGCCATTGCGGCCCGGTCGGCTGCGGGCAGGTGCTGAAGATCCTGAACAACATGCTGGTGTTCGAGAACACCCATGCTCTGGCCGAGGCCATCGCCATCGGCCGGCGCAACGGGGTGGAGCCCGACAAGCTGCTGGGCATCCTGGCGACCGGCAGTGCCGACAGCTTCACCCTGCACAACCACGGCATGAAGTCGATGGTCCCGCAGCTGTACCCCGAACGCGCGTTCAGCGTCCGCTACTCGATCAAGGACCTGTCCTATGCGCTGGAGATGGCCGACGAGGCCGGGCTGAAGGTGGAGGGCGCGCGCCTGGCGATGCAGCGGCTGAAGGCGGCCGAGGCGGCCGGCGACGGCGATCTGTACCATCCGGTGGTCCGCCGCCGGATCGACCCGAGCTGAGGCCGGCGATGCGGCAATTTCCTCCGTCCGAGGCCTGGCGAGACGCCTGCGCCGACGACGCCACGCTGGCCGCCTGGGCGGGTGCCTGGTCGGTCTGCTTCGCGGTCGAATGCGATGGCATCCCGACCGTGTTCACCCTGCGCGACGGGGTCGTGACCGACGGCGATGGCGACCCGGCGTTCACCCTGGCCGCGCCCGGCGCGGTCTGGGACAAGTTCCTGCAGCCGGTTCCGCCGCGCCATCACCAGGGCATCTTCGCCCTGGTCTACCGCGTGCCGGAGTTCCAGATCCGCGGCGATCAGCTGGCGTTCATGCAGTTCGCCCACGTGGCGCGCCGGGTGCTGGAAGTGGGCAAATGGATGGCGCTGGGCAACGCGCTGCCGGCCCCGAAGACCCTGGCCCCGCGCGAGGGCACGCGGGCGATGCCGAAGGTCAGCGGCGGGTATGTGCCGGTGACGGTCGGCGCCACCACGTACCAGGTCTATTACGAGACCTGCGGACAGGGCCGCGACGTGCTGTGCATGCACACCGCCGGCGCCGATGGGCGGCAGTTCCATGGGCTGATGTGCGACGAACGGATCACCGCCGGCCATCGGCTGGTCTCGTTCGACCTGCCGTTCCACGGGAAATCGCCGCCGCCCGATGGTGCGATCCCCGGGTCGTGGCGGTTGAACACCGATCTGTATGTCGCACTGATCATGGGCTTCGTCGCCGCGATGGGCCTGGACAAGCCGATCGCGCTGGGTGCGTCGATGTCCGGCGAGATCTGCCTGGAACTGGCCTATCGCCACCCGGACGCGTTCACCGGCATCGTCGCCTGCGAGGCGTGCGAGAAGATCGAGCGCCGCCAGACCGGATGGGCCGCGCACCCGCAGGTGAACCAGGCGTTCTTCGTGCCGGAATGGATCCGCGCGCTGAGCGCCCCGCAGAGCCCGGCGGAATGGGCCGAAATGGTCGACTGGCATTACGGGCAAGGCGGGCCGGCGGTGTTCTTTGGCGACATCGCGTTCTACTCGGGCGACTGGGATGCGCGCGACCGTGTCCACAAGATCGACACCAACCGGGCCCGCCTGTTCATGCTGACCGGGGAGTATGACTACTCCTGCACCGTGGAGGCGTCAGCGGCGACCGCGGCGAAGATCCCGGGGGTGCGGTTCCAGGCGATGGACGGGATCGGGCATTTCCCGTTCGCCGAGAATCCGAAGCTGTTCGCCCGGTATCTGCTGCCGATCCTGGAGGCGTTGAAGGCGGTCTGAGGCGCCTGGGGCGGGGTGGCGGCGGGATGGTCCGGTTGCGGGGACAGGGTGGCACTGGCACGCTTGAAGAACGAATCGAGTCTTCAGGCAACCGGCTGCCAGGGTATCCATGAACGCGCCCACGACGCCCACCCCTACGACGTCTGCCGAGCGTGACCCGCGGCTGGCCGCTGGTGTGTCGTTCGTCATGGCCATGGAGCGTGAGCTGTGACAGCGCGGCCGCGCCGCCTGTGATCCCGCGGCAACATACAGGCGCGTCGACCGCGGCGACTCTGTTACATGTTGCCGATTCAACACAGCCTGTGCTAGGAGAACAATCCAGGATGACGACGGACGGGGCGGGTCACTAACGTCGCGTTAGACAATTCGATCCGCCGCCATCTTGCTAACGCGTGCTGACATCCCGATCTGACCACCGGACCGGCACGTTAAGACGGAGCCCCCGACGCACCCGAGGTGCACAAAGAGTACGATGAACATCTTGCCATTTGTCCAGATCACCGGCGTCTTCACCGTCGCCTGCGCCCTGTGTGCCCTGGCCCTGGCGATTCACGAGCGCCGCCAGAAGCAGCACCGCTAGTCGCCCTCGCGCGCCCCTGGTCCTGCCCTGGGCTCCGCTCAGGCCTCCCGGCGCGATCCCCATTGCGGCGCCCACCCCTGGCGATGGATACTGCCCCATCACCACAGGCTCAGGAGGCGACCATGGCACTCGGACCGAAACTTCCCGACTTCGGCGACTTCTCCCGCATGTTCGCGGACATGAAGTTCCCGGCGATGCCCGACATGGACGCCTTTGTCACCGCCACCCGCCGCAACATGGAAGCCTTCGCCGCCGCCAACCGCATCGCGCTGGAAGGCGCGCAGGCCGTCGCCCGCCGCCATACCGAGATCATGCAGCAGAGCATGGCGGAAATGACCGAGGCGATGCGCGCCCTGTCCGCCAACGAAGCGCCGCAGGCCAAGGCGGCACGCCAGGCCGATCTGGTGAAGTCCGCCTATGAACACGCCGTCGCCAACATGAAGGAACTGCACGACCTGATGCAGAAATCCCACGAGGAAGCGATGGGCCTGCTGAACAAGCGCTTCGGCGAGGCGATGGATGAGGTGAAGACACTCGCCGGCAAGGGCTGATCCGTGCTCGACAACCCTCCGCTGCTGACGGTCCATCGCGGATTCCGCCGGCCCGACCCGGCCCTGGTTGACCAGTTCCGCGGGGCTCAGACCGGTCACCTCGCCGATGCGATGGACGGGCGCGGGGCGCTCGACTACCGGATCAAGCCGCTCGACCCGGCCAACGCGGCCTTCGTCGGCACCGCGCTGACCGCCTTTGCCTATCCCGCCGACATCGCCGCCGTGATCGGCGCGCTGCACGAGGCGCGGGCGGGCGATGTGATCGTCCTCGCCAATGACGGGTTCACCCGCACGGCGGTGATCGGCGACCTGGTTGCCGGCATGATGCGCAACAAGGGCGTGGCCGCCTGCGTCACCGACGGGATGGCCCGGGACCGGGCGGGCATCGTCGCCTGCGGCCTGCCGCTGTTCTGCGCCGGGATCCAGCCGAACTCCCCCGCCCTGAACGGGCCGGGCATCGTCGGTGCGCCCGTCACGCTGGGCGATGTGCATGTCCGCCCCGGCGATGTGGTGGTGGGCGATGCCGACGGCGTGGTCGTGGTGCCGCAGGACCGCCTGGTGCAGGTGCTGGAACGCCTGGCCCGCGTGCGGGCGGCCGAGGTCAAGGCCGAGGCGGCGGTACGCGACGGCGCGACCATGACCGAAAGCGGCAGGAACCTGATGGCGCAGGCAACGATCGTCGACGCGGCCGGATGATCGACAACCCGGCCCATGCGCTGCGCCTGCTCGCACGGGTGAAAGCGGCACTGCCCCTGGCCGCGACCGCGACACCCGGCCTGCGCGACGCCGTCGGGGCGGACGTGGTGCTTCCTGCCCTGTGCCAGGTGACCGGGGCCAGCTATGCCGGCGACGAGGGCGGCATCATCTGCCAGTTCAGCGCCGGCGACGGGTCCGAAGCGTCCGTGCATGCCTCGATCACGCATCTGCGCTTCGATCCCCGCCATCCCCTGACGCGGGAAATCGCGCTGTATCAGAAGCGGCGGTCGAAGCGGATCCGGCGCCAGGCCGCATGAGCCTGGCGGCACCAGCCTGACCGTCCGCCGTGGCCGCCCGCGCGATCGGGGATCGGTCAGCGCGACTTCGCCATCGCGCGCAGGCAGTCGCCCATGCGGTCGGCGATCTCCGACGTGCCGGCCAGGCCGGCGCGCCAGTCATCGACATTGCTCTCGGGGAAGCGGACGAACAGCGAGTTGCTGCGGCGGAACTCGGTCAGCCACTGGTTGACCATCCGCGACGGCACCTCGAATTCCAGCGCCGCGTCCCCGTCGCTCATGTGGAAAGCGGTCGCGTTCGCGGTCCACGGCGATTCCCGGTCGAACTGCATCTGGATCTTGATCTTGGTGCCGTCCTTGACCTTCCAGGTGTCCTTGCTCAGCTGGATCGTCAGGGCGTCGTCATCCTTGAAATACTTGATGCCGAACCAGCGCCCGCCCCCCTCGGTCGACACGCCGCATACCAGCTTGCCGTTGTTGGTGGTGCCGCCGAAGGCGCGCCAGCCGCCGGCGCGGGCGAAAGTGGAAACCTCGGCCCGTGCCGCCACGGCCCCGATCGCCAGGGCACCGACCGCGGCGAGTATCGTCTTTCCCAAAGTCGTCTTTCCCAGATTTATCTTTCCCAGATTCATGTGAAGTCACCCCCGGCGGTCTGGCCGCACTCATTCTGTTACAAGACGGCAATCTGACAGTCCCGATTTCGGTTGGCAATTGCAAGGATTGTCCGACGCCGTCTCCGTTTTTTGCCCATCGCGGACCGCCCCCGCACTCCCCCCTTGCGCCGCCGGCCGGGCTGGGGTCCTCTGGCTTGCAATGAGCGATCCCGCCATCCAGACCGACCCGCGGCTTGCCGCCAATATCATGCATTTCGCGCGTCTGCTGCGGCGCGCGGGGCTGCCGGTGGGACCGGCCGAGACGATCGCCGCGCAGCAGGCGCTGACCCGCATCGACCTGGCGTCACGGACCGAGGCGAAGACCGCGCTGCGGGCGGTGATGATCCACCGCCACGAACACCAGCCCGTGTTCGACCAGGCCTTCGCCCTGTTCTGGCGCGACCCCACGGCCGCCGAGCAGGCGGTGGCGATGGCATTGCTGGAGGCACAGAAGGAGAAGAAGCCGGAACGCCCGCCGCCGGCGTCGCGCCGCGTGGCCGAGGCCTTCGCGCCCAAGACCCAGCCCACGCCGCCGGTGCAGGACGACCCGCCGGTGATGGACGCGGTCATGACCGTGTCGGACCAGGAGCGGCTGCAGCAGATGGATTTCGAGGCCATGAGCGCCGACGAGATCGCCGCCGCCAAGCGCGAGATCCGCCGCCTGGTGCTGCCGATGGACATGCGCCGCACGCGCCGCCGCCGCCCCGATCCGAACGGGCCGATCACCGATCTGCGCCGCACCATCCGCGCCAGCCTGCGCCAGGGTGGGGAAATCCTTGCGATCGCCCGCGCCCGCCGCGTCGTCCGCCCGCCGCCGCTGGTGGTGCTGTGCGACATCTCCGGCTCGATGGGCCGCTATGCCCAGCTGCTGATGCATTTCCTGCACGCGGTCACCAATGATCGCGACCGCGTCCATGTCTTCCTGTTCGGCACCCGGCTGTCGAATGTCAGCCGCCAGCTGAAGGCGCGCGACCCCGAGGTGGCGTTCCAGATGGTCGCCCATGCCGTGCCCGACTGGTCCGGCGGCACCCGGATCGGTGACGCGCTGGATATGTTCAACCGCCTGTGGGCGCGCCGCGTCCTGGGCCAGGGGGCGATGGTCCTGCTGATCACCGACGGGCTGGATCGCGACGGCGCGCATGGCCTGGCCGAGAACATGGACCGGCTGCACCGGTCCTGCCGGCGCCTGATCTGGCTGAACCCGCTGTTGCGCTGGAACGGGTTCGAGCCAAAATCACAGGGCATCCGGGCGATGCTGCCGCATGTCGACGAGTTCCGCCCGGTCCACAACCTGGCCAGCCTGCGCGCGCTGGTCACGCTGTTGTCCCGTCCGCCGGCTGCACGGCAGGTGTTGCCGGCTTTTTCCCCGGCTCCTGAAAGGATAGCGTCATGAGCATGAACGAATTCGAAGACGTGCTGGCCACCGCCGCTGCGTGGCGTGCCGCCGGCGAGCTGGTCGCGGTCGCCACCGTCACCGAGACCTGGGGCAGCTCGCCCCGCCCCGCCGGCAGCCAGCTGGCGGTCACGAAGTCGGGCCGCATGGCGGGCTCGGTTTCCGGCGGGTGCATCGAGGGCGCGGTGGCCGAGGCGGCGATGAAGACGATCGAGACCGGCGTGCCGCAGCTGCTGGATTTCGGCGTCACCCATGAACGCGCCTGGGAAGTGGGCCTGGCCTGCGGCGGCAAGGTGAAGGTGTTCGTCGAAAAGCTGAACTGACCCCGCCATCGACCCGAGAGGCCAGCACCGTACCCGGCTGGCCTCGCATCCCGCTGTCCAGGACAAGAAGCAATGACACCCGACATCCTCGCCGCCCTCGAACAGGCCAAGCGCGACAAGCGCCCCGTCGTCCTGGCCACGCAGCTTCCGGGGGGCGAGCAGCGCCTGTTGCCCGACCCCGCCGCGCCCGCGGCGCTGAACCAGGCCGCGGAGGCGGTACTGCAATCCGACGAAAGCGGCACCCATACGATCGACGGCACCACGTGGTTCCTGCACGCCCACAACCCGCCGCTGCGCCTGGTGATCGTGGGCGCGGTGCATATCGCGCAGGCCCTCGCGCCGTTCGCCGCGCAATGCGGCTTCGGCGTCACCGTGGTCGATCCGCGCCGGTCCTTCGCTTCGGACGAGCGGTTTCCCGGCATCACCATCTCCACCGAATGGCCCGACGAGGCGATGGACGCGCTGCGCCCCGACAGCCGCACCGCCGTCGTGACCCTGACGCATGATCCGAAACTGGACGACCCGGCGCTGGACCGGGCGCTGAAATCCGCGGCGTTCTACATCGGCGCCCTGGGTTCGCGCCGCACCCATGCCGCGCGCCTGAAGCGCCTGGCGGAACTGGGGCACAGCGAAGCGGCGATGGCGCGTATCAAGGGGCCGGTCGGGCTAAACATCGAGGCGGTGACGGCGACCGAGATCGCGGTCGCGGCCATCGCCGAAATCATCGCCGTCCGCCGCGGCTCCCCCCTGGCCCCGCACCGCTCGGCATGAAATTCGGCCCCACCCCGCTGGACGAGGCCCGCGGCGCGATCCTGGCGCACAGCCAGCGCGTCGCCGAAAAGGTGATCCGCAAGGGATCGCTGCTGGACGAGGCGGCCATCGCCGCGCTGCGCGAGGCCGGGCACGAGGTGGTGATCTGCGCCCGCCTGGAACCGGGCGACGTGCCCGAGGACCTGGCGGCCGACCGCCTGGCCACGCCGCTGCTGTCGCCGCTGATCGGGCGATCGCGGGCGGCCACCGGACGGGTGAACCTGCTGGCCGAGGTGCCCGGGCTGCTGCGGATCGACGCCGCGAAGATCGACCGGCTGAACATGATCGACGAGGCGCTGACGGTCGGCACCCTGCCCGACTATGCCGTCGTTGCCCCGCGCGACATGGTCGCCACGATCAAGATCGTGCCGTTCTCGGTGCCCGGCACCGTGCTGTCGGTGGCCGAGGCGGTGGTGCGCCAGGGCGGGTCGCCGCTGACGCTGCACCCGTTCCGCCCGCTGAAGGTCGGCCTGGTGGTCACCGAATTGCCGGGGCTGAAGGAAAGCGTCATCGAGAAGACGATCCGCGTGACGGAAACCCGGGTGACCCAGCTGACCGGGTCGCTGCTGGCACCGGTGCGCTGTCCGCATACGGAAGAAGCGGTCGCCGAGGCGCTGGACCGGCTGATCGCGGATGGCGCCGAGATGCTGCTGGTGATCGGCGCC
>CAYZKM010000209.1:0-7777 GCA_964478525.1 uncultured Bifidobacterium sp. | reverse complement strand
TTACCCTGCCGCCCCTGTTGCCAGGGGCGCGGTGCGCTCTTGCCGCACCGTTTCGCCCTTGCCCGCGGGGTGCCCCCGGTTTGGCCGGGTTACCTTGCACGGGCGGTCTGTTTTCTGTGGCACTGTCCCTGGGGTCGCCCCCGCCGGCCGTTAGCCGGCACCGTATTCCCGTGGAGCCCGGACTTTCCTCCATCCGCGGCCTGCGCCGCGAACAGCGGCCGCCCGGCCGTCTGACGGCGCGTCAGATGCGCCTCGCGCCCGCCGGCGTCAAGCGGCGCGGATGCGAGCCGGTGGGGCTAGCGCGCTTTCCGGCTGACCGGAAACGGTCAGCGCGCGCTAGCTCATTGTTTGATCGCATGATTCACCCGCTGCCACGATCCCGCTCAGCGTGATCATGCGCTAGCCGCCGCGCACCAGGCGCAGCACCGCCTGCAGGCGCACCAGCGTGCCGTCATCGGCCTGGCCGGTCACCGCCTCGGGCCGCCAATGGCGCTGGAAGGCGCGCAGCGTGGTCGACAGGGCGGGGTCCAGAGCACCTTCGGGGGCGACGCGATAGCCGATCTCGGCCAGGCTGGCGCGGACGGCGCGCAGCGTAACGGCGTCGCGGATCGCCCCGGTGGTGCCCAGGTTCGGCGCGCCATCGGGCCACAGCCCGACACCGTTGGCGGCCAGGCCAGCCCAGTCGAACCGTTCGCCGGGATCTTCCTTGCGGTCGGGGGCGACGTCGCTGTGGCCGATGACGTTGCGCGGCGGAATCGGATGGCGCGCCAGGATGCCCAGGCACAGATCGCACACGGCGGCCATCTGCAGCACGGGAAAGTCGCGATAGCCCCATTCGTGGCCGGGATTGACGATCTCGATCCCGATGGACCGGTCGTTCAGCCCGGTATGGCCGCGCCAGTACGACACCCCGGCGTGCCAGGCGCGATTCCGCTCGCCGACCAGGGCGAAGACCGCGCCATCCTCGTCCACCACGTAGTGGGAGGAGACCCGCGCGGCCGGGTCGCGCAGCCGCGCGATCGCCTCCTGCGCCGATTTCATGCCGGTATAGTGCAGGATCAGCGTGTCGACCGGGATGCCGGCGGGGCGGTCATCCTGGTTGGGGCTGGGCAGTTCGTGGATCACCGTGGTCGACGGATAGGCCCGCGGCCCGCGCGTCGTGTCGGGTGGGACGACCCGAAGATAGGGGCGGGGCGGGGTGCTCACAGCCCGCGCTCCCGCTTGATCCGGTCCCATGCGGCGTTGATGCGGGCCACACGCTCGGTCGCCTTGGCGATGAATTCCTGCGGCACGCCGCGCGCGGCCAGGCTGTCCGGATGGTTTTCCCGCATCAGCGTCTTCCAGCGCGCCCGCAATACCTCGGGCGAGGCGGACCGGGCCACGCCCAGCTCGGTATACGGGTCGGGCTCGTCTGGCGCCGGACGCGACTGGGCGGACCCGTTCATCGCCCGCTCCCACGAAATCTGGTCCAGCCGGAAGCAGCGATGGATGCTGCGCAGGAACGCCTGCTCCTTCTGGTTCACCGGCCCATCGGCGCGCGCGATGGCGAACAGCGCCACCAGCACCTCCTCCAGCGTGCCGCGATTGTCCGCGAATGCCTCGAACAGCTGTTCGGCATAGGGTTCGACATCATCGGTGCTCTCGCGGGCCTGGTCGAACATCCGTCCGATATCGCGTGCCGCGGCGGGCGGGATGCGGAACAGGCGCTTGAAGACGTCGATCTCCTCCCGCTTCACCGGGCCGTCGCACTTGGCCAGCCTGGCGGACAGCACGACCACGACCACGGCGAAAAGCTGGTCGCGCTGGCCCAGCATCGAGGCCACGCGCGCGGCGCCGAACGACCCTTGCTGCCCGAACGGCATGCGCAGGTTCTGCACCGCGCCTGAATCGGCGGCATGGCCGAGGGCGGCTCCGACGATCGCGCCCAGCGGGCCGCCAACGAAGAAGCCGGCGGTGCCGCCGATGATCTTGCCCAGATACCCCATGGATCAGCGATACCACGCCAGCGATTGCCAGGGCAAAATGCATTCCTGCCAGAAGACGCGCCGTGGCCGGTTCAGTTCAGGCGCGCCCGCAATGCGGCCTGCGCCGCCCGCACCCTCGCGGCCGCGTCGCCATCGGGGATCAGCGCCAGGAACCGGTCGAAGCAACGCAGCGCCGCCGCCACCTGGTCCATGGCCTGGTGCATCAGCGCCGCCTGGCGCCACAATTCGGCATGGTCGGGTGCGATGCGCAGCATGTCCTCGGCGCAGGCCAGCGCGCCCGTCTGGTCGCGCGCCTACAACCGGCGGGTCATGATGTTGTTCTGCAGGCGCAGCAGCACGCGCCGAGCGGTCATGGGTTGCAGAAGGCCGGGGCGCAGTTCGGATTGTTCGCCTTCCACCCGCTTCAGCAGCACGCGCAGGTCGCGCGGCGCCAACGGGGTGCCGCCGTTGAACACGTCCAGGATGACCTGGCCCTTGCCGTCACTCAGCCCGATCAGGAAATGCGCCGGGAAGTCGATCCCATAGGCGGTCCACCCGGCCGATCGGGCGGCGTGCAGCCACAGGATGCCCAGCGCGACGGGCAGGCCACGGCGGCGTTCGATGACGCGGATCAGGTTGGCGTTGGCCAGATCGTCATAGGTCTCGGCATCGCCACGATAGCCGAAGCGCCCGCCCAGCAGGCCCGACAGCGCCAGGGCGCAATCGGCCAGGTGGTCGCTGCCCAGATTGGCGGCGATCGCGACGGCTTGGCGCGCCACCTCGGACAGATGCGTCCGCGCGCCGGTCCAGTCGGCGTCGGGCGCATCGACCCGGGCGAGCTGCAGGGCCGCATCGGCGATGTCGATCTCGGCATCGGGAAGCTGCCCGACTGCCTCCAGCGCGGTGCGAGGGTCGGTCATCTGGGGGCGGAGGTGTTCATGGATGGAATTTCTGGGGATAGATCGCCGCCGCTGCAATAGATACGTGCGACCATCCGCATGGCGCCGCGCGCCGTGGCGTGCCATGGTCGCCGCCCTTCAGGACCTCGACCGGGCCAAGCGCATGAGTTTCCGATCCCTGTACCGTCACGGCTTCGCCCGGGTTGCTGCCTGCACCACCCGCACCGCGCTGGCCGATCCGGCGACGAACGCCGCGACGATCCTGGCCATGGCCCGCGAGATGGACCGCCAGGGCGTGGCGGTGGCCGTGTTCCCCGAACTCGGGCTGTCCGGCTACTCGATCAGCGATCTGCTGCAGCAGACCGCGCTGCTGGACGCGGTGGAGGTCGCGGTCGACACCATCGTCGTCGCCTCGGCCGATCTGATGCCGCTGTTGGTGGTGGGTGCACCGATCCGGCACATGGGGGCGCTGTACAACTGCGCGCTGGCGATCCATCGCGGCCGCCTGCTGGGCGTGGTGCCGAAGATCCATCTGCCGAACTATCGCGAATTCTACGAACCCCGGCACTTCGTGTCCGGCGACGGGGCCGCGGGCGGGGACATCGTGATCGGCGCCCATCGCGCCCCGTTCGGCACCGATCTGCTGTTCGCCGCCGACGATCTGCGCGACCTGGTCGTGCATGCCGAGATCTGTGAGGATGTGTGGGTGCCGAACCCGCCCAGCGGCGAGGCCGCGGTCAGCGGCGCGACGGTGCTGGCGAATCTGTCGGCCAGCAACATCACCATCGCCAAGGCTGAAACGCGGCGCCTGCTGTGCCGGTCGCAATCCGCGCGCTGCCTGGCCGTGTATCTGTACGCCGCCGCCGGGGCAGGTGAATCCACCACCGACCTGGCCTGGGACGGCCAGGCCTCGGTGTTCGAAAACGGCACCACGCTGGCAGAGACCGAGCGCTTCCCCGAGACCGATCAGGCCGCTATCGCCGATATCGACCTGGACCTGCTGCGCCAGGAACGGCTGCAGATGGGATCGTTCGATACCAATCGCCGGCGGCACGCCCGCACATACCGCCGGATCGGATTTCGCGTGAGCCCGCCTGCATCGGATCTGGGCCTGCGCCGGCGCATCGAACGGTTCCCCTTCGTTCCCGCCGACACTGCTCGGCTGGAGCAGGATTGTTACGAAGCATACAACATTCAGGTATCGGGGCTGGCGCAGCGGATGCGGGCCACCGGCTTGAAGAAGGTCGTGATCGGCATCTCGGGCGGGCTGGATTCGACCCATGCACTGATCGTCTGCGCGCAGGCATTCGATCTGCTGGGCCTGCCGCGCACCAACATCCTGGCCTATACGATGCCGGGCTTCGCGACGTCGGATCACACCAAGGGCAATGCCATCGCGCTGATGGCGTCACTGGGAGTCACCTGGGCGGAACTGGATATCCGCCCCGCCGCGATCCAGATGCTGGGCGATATCGGCCATCCCTATTCCGACGGGCAGTCGGTGTACGACATCACGTTCGAGAATGTGCAGGCCGGGCTGCGGACCGACTATCTGTTCCGTCTGGCGAACCACAACGACGGCATCGTGATCGGCACCGGCGACCTGTCGGAACTGGCGCTGGGCTGGTGCACCTATGGCGTCGGCGACCAGATGTCGCACTATAACGTCAATGCCGGCGTGCCGAAGACGCTGATCCAGCACCTGATCCGCTGGATCATCGGATCGCGCAAGTTCCCCGATGATGTGCTGGCGACGCTGGATGCGATCGTTTCGACCGAAATCTCGCCGGAGCTGATCCCCGCCGGGGAAGGCGAGGCGCCGCAGAGCACCGAGGCCAGGATCGGCCCCTACGCGTTGCAGGATTTCACCCTGTTCTACACGCTGCGGTTCGGCTTCCTGCCGTCGAAGATCGCATTCATGGCGCTGCTGACCTGGGAAGATGCGGCGCGCGGCGAATGGCCGCCGCATTTCCCGCCCGAGCGGCGCAAGCAATACGACCTGCCGACGATCCGCCACTGGATGGAGGTGTTCCTGAAGCGGTTCTTCGCGTTCAGCCAGTTCAAGCGCAGCGCGATGCCGAACGGGCCGAAGGTGAGCGCCGGCGGGTCGCTGTCACCACGCGGGGACTGGCGCGCGCCGTCGGACGGCAACGCCGCGGTATGGCTGGCCGATCTGGAACGGAACATCCCGAACGGCTGATGGCAGGGCGGTCAGGCCTCGGTGGGCGTGATCTATAGCATCCGCAGCGCATCGGCGCATTCGCTGACGAAGCGCTTGGCCACGCCCGACTGTACCTGCGCCGAATTCCTGGAGAACCGCGCCAGCGTCCCGTCCGCGTTCTTCCGCCCCCGCTCGGCATAGATCGCGACGATCGCCGCCCGTTCGAATCCCGCCGTGCCGGGGCTGAAGGTCCCTGCGGCGCGCATGGCGTTGAACGCGGCATGGATCACATCGGTGCCGCCGCCGTGCTGCACGGCGGTGGACCACACGGTATCCTGCAGGGCATGGGAACAGCCGGTGATGTCGACCGCGTCCTCGGCCTTCACCTTGGCGCACAGCACGTCGAAATGGGTGCGCTTGATGAACTCATGTTCGGCCGAGCGGAATTCCGTGGGGAAGCGCGTGGCGAGGTCGAGCCACGCATCCGAGAACGGCTTGCTGCCCGGGGTCAGCCCGGCGAAACGGTCGCGCCAGGGGAAATCCGCCTGGCCGACGAACCGCGCGACGGTGCCGCCGTTCACGCTGGTCATCTGGTAGCTGCCATAGGATACGCCGCCGGCATCGCCCGCACCGGTGGAGATCGTCGTCGAGCCCCTGCCGCCGGTCTCGTACCGCGTCGACAGGCTGCCGAGCGCGAGGCCCGGCGATGGTGCTGAACTCGCCGGGGGGGCGGCGGGTGGGGCGGCGGGCTGGGCTGTCGGGGCCGCGGGCGCGGCGTCGGGCAGTTCGACCACCTGCCCGACCTGGATGCGATTAGGGGCCGCGCGCATGGCGGGGTTGGCGTCCAGAAGCTGGTCCAGTGTCAGGCCGTGATCCGCCGCAATGGCGCCAAGCGTATCGCCGGCACGTATGGTGTAGCGCATCGGGGCTCCTCCTGGCATGTGGATTGGTCCGCGGCGTTGCCGTCGCCGCGGTGCAACGCGGATCGTTTCGCTGCCGCCGGTGTCAGCCCGGCAGCAGGGCCGCATCCCGCAGGGTGGTATCCTGTCCGACCACGGGATCGGCGATGGCCGCATCCAGGCTGGACGCGCCTTTCCATTCATGCGCCGGACGCGCCCGCCCATCCGAGCCAAGCTGGTCGATGCCCCAGTAGACTTCCAGGTTGTGCCCGTCGGGGTCACGGAACTCGACCGCGATCTGCACACCGGCCCGCCGGCGTCCCTCGAAGTGGATCGGCACGTCGTGGGCGCGCAGGTGGTTGCGTACGCGGACGACCTCGTCCAGCGACGACACCTCGAACGCCATGTGGTGCAGCCCGGCACCGGGCGCGCGTTCCTGCGTCGCCGGGAACAGCGCGATGCCGTGATGGTCGGCGTTCAGGCGCAGGAACACCGCCCCGCCGGGCATCATGTCGTCACCGTAGACATCGGTGACCTTGAAGCCCAGCGTCTGGACGTAGAAGCGTGCCGACCGCTCGATATCGGCGACATGCAGGGCGACGTGGCCGATCTTGTTCAGGTTGAACGGCAGGCCCGCGGGGCGTTGCAGCCTGGCGACATCGTCGACGTTCATCGCACCCTCCTGTGTCGTGGTGGGGCCGGCGGCCCCACCGTCTGGTTGTCTCAGTGTTCCAGCCACAGATCCTCGAACCGGTAGCCGTTGTAGCCACTGTTCACCATCTGGGTGAAACCGTGCAACTCCGGCCGCCAGCAGGTTCCCGCGCGGATGTGATAGATGATCGGGCGGGCGACGTCGTTCTGGATCTGCTGGTCGATCGCCCAGACCATCTGCTTGCGCTTTTCCAGGTCCACCTCGGACGACTGCGCGTCGAACTTCTTCTCAAGCTCGGGGTTGCAGTATTCCGAATAGTTGCGTTCGGACTTGCAGGCATAATTCTCGTAGAAGGTCTGGTCCGGATCGTCGACCGCGTTGCCGGTCAGGTTCAGGCCCACGGCGTAATCCTTGCGCGCGACCTTCGAGAACCACAGGCTGGTTTCCACCGGTTCCAGCTCGCCATCGATGTAGATCTGCTTCAGATGGTCGATCAGGATCACCGCCGGATCGCGATAGGCGGGGATGTTGCGGGTGGAGACCTTGACCTTCAGCATGTTGTTCGGCCCGTAGCCAAGCTTTTCCATGATCGCGCGGGCCTCGGCGCGGTTCTTCGCGACATCGCCATAGCCCAGCATCGAGGCCTGCATCTCGGCGGGCATGCCCCACACGCCGGCGGGCCGCGGCAGCATCGATCCGCCGATGTCACCCTGGCCTTCGAACATGATGTCGATGAACGCCTTGCGGTCCAGCGCCAGGGCCATCGCCTTGCGGATGTCGGGATTGTCGAACGGCGCCTTCTCGCGGTTCACGATCAGGTTGCCGCTGACATTGGTCGGCCCGAACTCGCACACCGCCTTGGGCATCTGCTGCTTGATGTCGCGCAGCAGCGGCACCGTCACCTCGGTGGGGAAGACCATGTCGATCTTGCCGGCGAGGAAGGCCAGGATGGCGGTGGAGCGGTTGGTGATGATCGGCAGCTCGATCGCATCCAGATAGGGCAGGCCCTTCTTCCAGTAATCCTGGTTCTTCACCAGCCGGATGACTTCGTTCTGCTTGAATTCCACGAATTTGAACGGCCCGGTGCCGATCGGCGCGGTGCGCTGCTGTGCGGCGGTGGCGTGGCACGGGTACATCGGCGAATAGCCGGAGGCGAGCAGCGACAGCAGCGAGGGCTGCGGACGCTCAAGCTCGAATGTCAC
>CAYZKM010000208.1:0-7796 GCA_964478525.1 uncultured Bifidobacterium sp. | reverse complement strand
TTTCGCTGATGCAGAGCCCCGATGCACCTATATCGTGTGAGAAATCCGGGCTAGGACCATTCCCGTCCAGTATCGAGGAGAGGGAACGATGGACTTCAAGGGCAAGGTCGCGCTGATCACCGGCGCCGGCAACGGTATCGGGCGCGCGGTGTCGATCGGCTTCGCGAGCCGCGGCGCCAAGGTGGTGGTGGTCGACCGCGACGAGGCCGCCGGCGAGGCGACGGCCGGAATCCTGCGCCAGCAGGGCGGCGATGCCCTGTTCGTCGGCGCCGACGTGACGCGGTCGTCGGATGTGCAGAACTATGTGAAGAAGGCGCTGGATGCCTACGGCGCCATCGACTGCTTCCACAACAATGCCGGCATCGAGGGCGCGCTGGGCATGACCTCGGAATACGACGAGGACATGTTCGACCGGGTGATGTCGGTGAACGTGAAGGGCGTGTTCCTGGGCCTGCGCCATGTGCTGCCGGTGATGATCGCGCAGAAGCGTGGCGCGGTGGTGAACACGGCGTCCGTCGCCGGCCTGGTCGGATCGCCGGGCATGCCGGCCTATGTCGCCTCGAAGCACGCCGTGATCGGCCTGACCAAGGTCGCCGCCGGCGAGGTCGCGCGTGCCGGCGTTCGCGTCAACGCGATCTGCCCCGGCCCGATCGATACCCGCATGATCCATTCGGTGGAATCGATGATCAATCCGAACGACCCCTCGGGCGTCGGCGCCGGCTACCAGGCCAATATCCCGCTGGGCCGCTATGGCACCGCCGAGGAGGTGGCGAACCTGGTGCAGTTCCTGTGTTCGGACCTGTCGTCCAACATCACCGGCGCGCAATACGTCGTCGATGGCGGACGCACCGCGACCGGCGGCGCGGTGTCGAACTCGCTGGTGCGCTGACAATTGTCCTGCCGATCATCCGTCCTGGCCAGCGTGGCGATCCTTGCCACGCTGGCCAGCGCGGCCCGGGCGGACATCCCCGACCCCACCGGCCGCTGGCAATTCCACCACACCGACGCCACCACCTTCACCGCTCGGCTTCTGCCCGACCAGACCGCGACCACGAATTTCGGCGGCGGTGAGCGAGGCATCTGGCGGCGCGAGGGTGATACCATCCGGATCGTCTATACGGATGGCTGGGACGACGTCCTGATGGCGGGACCCGGCGGCACCTATCGCAAGCGCGGCTTCGCACCGGGCGCCGATCGCTGCGCCGCCGCCACCAATGACGGCCCGGCCGAGAAACTGTCGAACGATCCCGGCCCGCCGCTGTAGCCGGGCCCGACCGCGGGTGCGCTGCAACCGGCGGGGACCGCAGTGGCGGGATGACCGCGCGATCCCGCATGCGGTGGGCAGCCGGGCGGGACACCGCAAGCCGTGGTATGCCAAGCCCGCCCGCCGAGCGGATGGGTGCGGGCGAGGATTACGTCAACTGCGTGGAAAACCAATATGTTGCCCGCATCCTCGCGGCCTGATAACCTTGAGCAATGAACTACCGATTTCTCCCCGTCGCCCTGCTTGTCGCCGCCTGTTCCGGCCCTGTCGGACGAGAGCTGGGGGGCGGTGCGTCCGGCCTGAACGTCGCCGATGCGGCGCTGCGCGGCGGGTCCCCGCAGGTGGCGCTGCAGGTGGTCACCGGCGTGCTGAACAGCGACCCGAACAACACGCAGGCACTGCTGATCCAGGGCGATGCGCTGACCCTGCTGGGCCGCAACGATGCCGCGGCGACCAGCTTCGAACGCGCGCTGACACGGTCGCCGTCGTCGGATCGCGCGCAGATCGGCCTTGGACGCCTGCGGCTGGGCAGCAATCCCGCGGAAGCCGAGAAGCTGTTCCTGGATGTCCTGCAAAGGAACCCCAACGACACCACGGCACTGAACAACCTGGGCATCGCGCGCGACCTTCAGGGGCGCCACGCCGATGCGCAGATCGCCTATCGCCAGGCCCTGGGCGTCAATCCGAACATGTCCTCGGCGCAGGTGAATATGGCGCTGTCGATGGCCATGAGCGGACAGGGTGCCGCCGCGATCTCGCTGATCCAGCCTCTGGCCACCGCATCGGGCGCGTCACGCAAGATCCGCCATGACTATGCCGCCGTCCTCGCCCTGTCGGGCCGGCGGACCGAGGCTGAACAGATCATGAGCGCCGACCTGACGCGCGACGAGGTGAACCAGGCCCTGGCCGAATACGCCACCGTCGGTCCGGGTGGCAATGCCGGTCGCCCGGTGCAGGCGCCGCCGCAGGCAATCCCCTTCCAGGGATCGCAGGCCCAATCGCTGCCGAACCAGGCGCCACGATCGGTCGTACGGTTGGAACGTCCGGCCCAGCCGCACCCAGGCCCGGGGCCAAGCGCCGCGCCGGCAACGCCGGTGGCCAGGCGTGACCTGCCCGCCCCCGAGAAGCCCACGGCCGAGAGGACCGCCCCCGAGAAGCCCGTCGCGGCGGAACCCGCGGCAGCGGCGCCGGAACCGGTCGTCGCCAAGGTGGAAACGCCCGCCGTACCGGGATCCATCGCGCCCGCACCGCCGCCCGCGATCGTGACCGCCACCGCGCCCGTGCCAGCGCCAGCCGAGGCAACGACCGCCGTGATCCCCGCCGCGGCACCCGTTGTTGCGCCGCAGGAAGCCGGCAGGGCCATCGCCATCCCGGCGCCCCCCGCGGCGGCACCGATACCCGCCCCCGTTCCGGCCCTGTCGACCGTGGCCATGGCCAGCCCACCGGCCGAGGCGATCGCCACGCCGGCGGTCGCCGACCCGAAGCCCGACGCCGCGGCGCGCAGGCGGTCGGTGATCGTACGCATGCCCGCGGTGTCCACCCGCGACGCCGCCCTGGCATCGTGGGAGTCGCTGCGCGGCAGGATACAGGACGACATCGGCGGCCTGACGTCCCGCCCGGTCAAGTCGACCCACGAGGCCGATGTGTGGAATCTGAAAGTGTCGGGATTCGGGTCCAGCGCCGATGCGGACAGTTTCTGCACCAAGATCCGCGCCAACGGCGCGCAGTGCTTCATCCGGCCCGTGGCCACCAGACCGCGCGGATGAACCTGACCGCGCGGGCCTGAACCCCGCGCGCCCTCGCCGATCCGCGGATCAGGCCGCGCGGCGTATCGCCGGCGTATCGCGGCCGGCGTCGACAAAACCCTCGCTGATCAGGGCGGCCGCGATCTTCTTCTTCGCGCTCGTCTCCAGCTGATGCACCCGCTCCCGCGTGACGCCGAACCTCTCGGCCATCGCCTCCAGCCTGACCGGCGGCTTGCCCTGGCGGAGGCAGCGCAGCAGGAACACCGCACGCTCCCGCTCGCCCAACACCTCGTCGGCGAGTTCCAGCATCCGCCGGCGCAACTTCGCGTGGTCCAGACGGGTGATCACGTCATCCTCGGACACGCCATCCTCGTCCGCCAGCGTGTCCGCCAGGTTCGGTCCGTCGCTGTCATCGTCGCGGTGCAGGCTGACCACGCCGCCGTGCAGCAGGCGCAGGCTGCGCTGCACGTCCACCGGGTCCATGCCGATCTGCGCCCCGATCCGTTCACAGATGTTCTGGTCGGTCGGGTCCACCTGCTCCTGGATGCAGCGCAACCGCGCATGATGGATCAGTTTGCCCCCCATCTGCGCCAGCTGCCGGCAGGCCTGGGTTTCCGGCAACCGCACCATCCCGGCATTGCGGCGGATATGGTTGGTGATCGACCAGCGGATCCAACCGGCGGCATAAGAGGCAAGGCGCGTATCCGGCCGGTCCAGATCGAAACGGGAGATGGCGTTATGCAACCCGAGATGGCCGGCACCGACCAGGTCCAGCAGTTCCGCGCCCGTGCGGCGATAGCGGGAGGCAATGGCAACAACCAGCTTGCTGTGGCTTTCCCACAGCTCCGTCAGCGCCGCCTGGCGTGCCGCGTCCGTGTGGCCGTGGTGATAGCAGGCCAGAAGCTGCCTCTCCCGCTCGGCCGTCAGGCTCGATTGATTGAGCTGGATACGTATCGCGCGGTCAACCCAGCGGTCTGAAGCGTGCATCCCATGCCCCTTTTCCGTATATCCCGGCAAGCGGGTTTTGGCCGCCTCGCCAGGACAACGATAAATTGCATTCACCCAGAAGATCGATGAATTAAAGATACAAAGCCAGTTAAATTGTCCGCGGTCAACGACAATCGCGTCAGAGACTCACGAATTCGTGAGTGCGGGGTACTCCTACCATACTCCACCGAGTACTCCAATCCGATTTCCGGCGGCATGATCATGCCGGCGACACCGGGTATGGGATCGTAGATCATTCACAAGACGCATGTTTTTTGGAAAAAGCCCGATGCACCGCCGGCCGGATGCCAGATCCAGGACGTGATATCAGGCAATGCCGGCGAGGCGCTGCGTCGTGCCTAATTTTTATAGCATGATATTTTTTATGAACGACGTGCGCCCGATAAGCCGATACGAAAAGGGCGACTCGCGGATCGGCCTATCAAGGCACAACCCCGAACCGCCCCTATCCCGCGCACCCGTCGTCACGTCCGGCTGGCCGGCTACCCAGGCGTGCAGCTGGCCAGGTCGATCATCCCTGCGACAGCAGCAGCCCCAACATGCCCGAGAAGCCGGCATAGGTCAGGTAGCCGCCGACGATCAGGCCGAAGACGTTGGACGCGTAGTAGTATTTCTCCAGCTCCAGCGCGTCGAACAGCGCCCACAGCGCGTCCTGCGACAGGAACATCAGCAGCACCGCCCGGACCATCAGCCACCAGCCCAGCAGCGTCAGCACCAGGGGCAGGGTCGCCCCGTCGGCCACGTCCTGTGTCAGCACGATCGCCAGGCCGCCCAGCAGCTGGATCACGCCCAGCACGAACAGCAGGGGGGGGTTCTGCATCATGCTCTCGACCACCGAGAGCATGGCCTCCCGCCGGGACAGCATCGACACCGACACCACCAGCAGGCAGGGGCCGAGTAGCTGCGCGAGGAACATCATCGATTGCATGGCCGAAGCCTCCAATAGATGGCCCCGCCTGGGGCCAGTGTCACGGTGTCAGGGCGGTCGCCGCTGTGCTCGGCGTTCGCCATGCCAGTCACAGCGATCGAGTCCCGGGGGTTATCACGACACATGTGTCTGATGTATCCCATGAATTGCTATCAAAAGGGTAACATTGGCGTCTTTCCTCGCCACATTCCGTATTTTTCTGACATGTGTCATCCGGTTTGCACGATCTGCGGCGATTGAGTGGCCATCACGTCTCGATATCTCGCATTCATTTCGTGGTCAGAGACAGATCGCCGGTGATCTCCTCCAGGCTTCGCTGCCTGGGCTCGACACCGAAGGCCAGCACCACCAGCGCCAGCAGCGACAGCATCGCCACCATGGCCGTGATCACCCCGGCGATGCCGTGCGAGTCGAACAGGTAGATCACCACGAACGGCGTGACGATGGTCGCGCCGCGGCCAAACGTGTTGCAGATGCCAGCGGCACGCAGGCGCACCTCGGTGGGGAACAGTTCCGGGATGTAGATGCCGAACAGCAAGGCCATCAGCACGAAGATCGCCGAGGTCAGGCCCATGCCGACGAACGGCAGCAGCACCGGGTCCTTGATGTCGGGGTAGATATAGCCAAGCGCGATCGCCAGCAGACAGGCCAGCGCCACGGTCGGCTTGCGCCCCAGCCGGTCGGCCGACACCGCGGCCAGCGTCGCCCCGATCGGCGCACCGAACGACATGATCAGCGCGAAGTGGAACGCCGAGACCATCGACATGCCCTGGCGGATGAAGAAGGTCGGCAGCCAGGTCACGAACCCATGCACCACGGCGTTGATCAGGATCAGCGTGATGCTTCCCACGATCACCCGGCGCAGCAACGGGCGGCGGAACAGCGTGGACAGCGCCCGCGACGGCATCGCCCCCGAATCGGGCGGCGGCAGCGGCTCCAGCTCGGTCTGCGCCTCAGACTCGACCTGCGCCAGCTGGTCCTCGGCTTCCTGGTTGCGGCCCACCGATTCCAGCCAGCGCGGGCTCTCGGGCAGGCGCTTGCGGATCCACCAGACCAGCAGCCCGCCGACGCCACCGATGAAGAACATGATCCGCCAGCCATGCGCGGGGATCAGGTAAGTGGACAGCAGGATCGAGGTCGGCAGGCCCAGGCTGACCAGCATCGCCATGATGCCCAGCCAGCGGCCGCGCGAGCGGGCCGGAATGAACTCGGTCAGCGTCGCATAGCCCACCACATTCTCGGCGCCCAGCCCCAGGCCCATGAAAAAGCGCATGATGATCAGCGTTTCCATGTTGGGCGAGAAGCCGGCGGCGATCGAGGCCAGGCCGAACAGGGCCAGGTTGATCTGGTAGGTGAAGGACCGGCCATAGCGGTCGCCCACGAAGCCGGCGACCAGGCTGCCCACCATCATGCCGACGAAGGTGGCGGCCACGAACAGCGCGCTCTGCTCCATGGACGCGAACCCGCTTTGCAGCGTCGCACCCATCACGGTGGCGGCCAGGTAGATGTCGAACCCATCCAGGAACATGCCGATGCCGACCAGCGCGAAGACACGCCGATGGAACCGCGAGATTGGCAGCCGGTCGAGACGGGGTCCGGCGTTTACGCTCGGCATGACCTGGATCCCTTCATGGTCAGAACATATGTCGTCGCGGTTGCTTCTGCCGTGACGTCCGTGTCGGCGTGCCGCGCCCGAACGGGCGAGCGTGGGGACGGATACGCGCGCGCCGTCATCCGCGCTGGCCTCCCAATTGTCCCAGCACCACGGCATGGGCCTCCTTGGGCAGGCCCTCGGCCTGCAGCGGAGCCGCGCCGGCATCGCCGTCGATCACGACATGGTTGAAGAAGGCACGCACAGCGACGCCGTGCGCCGGATTCTTGGGTCGCTGCTGGATCAGGGCATAGGTCGACAGCACGATCGGCCAGCTGGCATCGCCGGGCAGGTCCAGCAGCCGCGGCACCAGATCGGGCGTCTTCGCCCAGTCGATCTGCGATACCGCGGCATGCAGCGTGTCCAGCGATGCGGTGACCGTCTTGCCGGACTTGTTGGTCAGCGCCACCGCCGTCAGCTTGCGTTCGATCACGGTTGCCAGCGGCACATAGCCGATCGCACCCGCCAGCAGGCCGACATTCTGCATCATCAGTTCGGCGCTGCCGACCATCGACCCGACAGCCCACCGCTTCGGCACCGTCGAGCCATATTTCTGCTGCCATTCCGGGCTGGTCGCCAGCAGGTACTGGGTCAACGTCGCCGTGGAGCTGAACACCGCGCCGTTGGGTTCCGCCACATACAGCGGGCGGATGTCCTGATCGGGCAGCGTCAGGCCGGGATTGGCGGCGGTGATTCTGGGGTCGTTCCACTTCTTGATCACACCGCCGAAGATGGCAGCCAGCAATGAACCGTTCAGGCGCAGCTGGTTGGTCTTCACGCCCTCGATGTTGACCACGCACACCAAGGCTCCGAACGCCACGGGAAACTGTATCAGATTCCCGCCAGCCAGGGTCTCGGCCGGCAGCGGCAGTTCCACGACGGCGAAATCGAGATCGCCCGCCAGGATGCGCGACTGCGCCGTGCCCGTCCCGATGGCGGTGTAGCTGGCCTTCACACCCAGCGTCGCCGGGGTCTCGGTGATCCAGCGCTGCATCACCGGACGGATGAAGCTAGAGCCGGCGCCGGCAATCTCGACCGCGGCCGCGCGCGCCCGGGATGCGGGCAGCATCGACGCGGCGGCGCCGGCGGCAAGGAACGAGCGTCTCTGAATGGATATCGTCATGGTTGGATCAACCTTGGAGATTGGATATGGCGCGAAAACCGAAATCAGCTGGCGGGCTTGCCAAGCAGCGCCAGTAC
>CAYZKM010000207.1:0-7802 GCA_964478525.1 uncultured Bifidobacterium sp. | reverse complement strand
CTCCAGCACGTCCAGCAGCTTGAGCAGGCTGCCCGCGCGATCCTCGTCCAGGGTCACCGACGTGGTCGGGCGCCAGTCGAGGCGCGCGCTGTCGGGGGCGCCGAAGCGGGCTTCCAGGGCGTCGCGGACGGCAAAGAAATCCTCGATCGCGCAGGTCACCTCGTGGCCGTCGGCGTCGCTCTCGGCATTGTCGGCGCCGGCCTCGATCGCGGCTTCCAGCATGTCGTCGGCCGAGCCGACCGTGGCGGGATAGCGGATCACGCCCAGGCGGTTGAACAGGAAGCTGACCGAGTTGGTCTCGCCCAGCGCCCCGCCATGCTTGGCGAAGGCCGACCGGACGTCCGATGCGGTGCGGTTGCGGTTGTCGGTCAGCGTCTCGACGATCACGGCGACGCCGGCGGGGCCATAGCCTTCGTAGCGCACCTCCACATAGTCGTCGCCGCCGGCGGTGCCGGTCGCCTTCTTGATCGCGCGGTCGATCGTGTCCCTGGTCATGTTCGCCTGGCGCGCGGCGGTCATGGCGGCGCGCAGGCGGGGGTTCGATGCCGGGTCGGGCAGGCCCTGCCGGGCCGAGACGGTGATTTCGCGGATCAGCTTGGCGAAGGCGCGGGCGCGCTTGGCGTCCTGCGCACCCTTGCGGTGCATGATGTTCTTGAACTGGGAATGGCCGGCCATGGTCTCGTCTGGGCTGAGAGGGGAACGATCTGCCGCGCATCATACACCGGGCGGGTGGGTCGGGGCCATCCCCAGCGGATGGCCGTCGGCATAGGCGATCGACCAGGACGGCGCGCCCGCGGCGGGCGGTTCACACCAGATCGGCGCGGCGTTGCGGGTGCGCATGTTGGGCTCGATCCCCATGGCCGCGCGCAGGGCGCGGAACACCGCGCCATGGGCCACGACCAGCACGGCGGGCGGGCGTTCCACGGCGCGGTTGATCGCCGAGACGGACCGGGCGCGCAGCACGGGGAAGGGTTCGGCACCCGCGGGTGTGAAGGTGCCGGCGACCCAGTCGGTGAACCATTGGGTCATTGGCTGGCCCTCCTGCACGCCGAACTCGACCTCTCGCAGGCCCTGGTCGATGGTCACCGGCAGGCCCAGCGTCTCGGCCACGATCTCGGCCGTGACGCGGGCGCGCGAGAGCGGCGAGGCGACGATCGAGGTGATCCCGCGATCGACCAGCAACCGCGCGGCTGCCCGCGCCTGTGCAAGACCGTTCTGGTTCAGCGGGATGTCGATATTGCCCTGCGACAGCCCCCGTGCGTTCCAGTCGGTCTCGCCATGGCGCAGGTACCAGAAGGAAACCGGCGTCAGGATCGGTCCGGGGGCTGTTGTCATGGGATCAGGCCAGTCCTTCCAGCTTCAGCACGCGTTGCACGGCCGGGCGGGCCAGCATCCGGGCCAGGTGGGCGGCGCAGTTGGCCGGCAGGGTGATGCCGACGCGGGATGCCCAGAACTCCACATAGAACAGCGCGGAGTCGGCGATCGAGTAGGCCCCGGCCGCGTATTCCTTGCCGTCCAGCGCGGCGTTCAGCGTGGCAAAGCCCTTTTCCGCGATCTCCTTGCCGCGGGCCTTCACCGCGTCCTCGTCCGCCGCGTTGGGCGTGAAATTGGAGGCGCGGAAGATGCGGGAGAAGCCCTGCATGTGGATCGTCGCGACGCAGTAGTCGATCAGTTCCAGCACCCGGGCCTGCAGGTCCAGGTTGTCGGGCAGCAGGTTGGAATACGGGTTGGTACGGGCCAGCCAGTAGGCGATGGCGGGGTATTCGGTCTGCACCTGCCCGTCGTCGCGCACCAGGGTGGGGACCTTGGATTTCGGATTGACGGCGGTGAAGTCGGGCTTGAACTGCGCGCCCTCGCGCAGGTTCACGGCGATGCCGTCATAGGGCTTGCCGATTTCCTCCAGCACCACATGGATGCCGATCGAGCAGGCGCCGGGGGCGTAATAGAGCTTCATTGGGTCCTCGTTGTGTTCTTTTCGACGGCGCAATCGTCCGCTCTCCGCGATCGCGGTTCGGGATTGGGCGCCGTCAGGCCGTTCAGTCGTTTTCGGCTGGCGGTGCCGGACATCGCGATGCTCGGCGCCGCCGGCCTGTCAGGTCATGTCGACCTTGCCGGTATGCAGGCGCATCCGCATCGGGTCGGGCACTTCCTGCCCGGCATCGGTGAACTCCTTGCGCAGCGCGCCCATGGCGGGGCCGAAGATGCCGCCGCGATTCTCGCTCGCCCAGTCGCGCGAGGCCTGCGGCTGCGTCAGGCTGTCCTGGAAGCGCGGCATCACCCAGCGGGCGAACAGCTCGTAGCTTTCCAGCGTGTGCCGGCGGTTCGCCCATTCATGGCTGCGGAACAGCACCGCGCCCGCGCCACCGCCGGTGAAGCCCAGCAGGCGCTCGATCCCCGCGGCGATGGTTTCCGGCGACCCCACCAGGGTGGAGCCGGCGGCCAGGCCCTCGGCCAGCGGGTTCTCGCTGCGCATCGGCGGGCGGCCGAGCGTCTCGGAGAAGTAGGAGAGGGTTTCGATGCGCTCGCCGGCGCGGACCTGGTTCATCGCCTCCTCGTCGGTTTCGGCACAGTGCATGTTGACGACCAGGCGCCAGTTGTCGCGGTTCAGCGTCTTGCCGTACTTGGCCGCCTCGCCTTCCGCCATGCCCCAGTATTCGGCCAGCTTGGCCGATCCGCCGGGCAGGCCCGCGCCCAGCGACAGCAGGCCGACACCGTGCTTGCCCGCCGCCAGCGCGCCCGACGGCGTGGTGGCCGAGGCGACCGCGATCGGGAAGCAGCCCTTCGTATAGGGCTTCAGGTGCAGGCGGGCTTCCTTCAGCTCGAACCAGTCGGTCTTCAGCGTGACGGGTTCCTGGCAGGCCAGCAGCCGCATGATCGCGCCCAGCGATTCGTCCATGCGGATGCGCTGTGTCTCGGCCTCGATCCCCATCATGTAGGCGTCCGACACCAGCGCGCCGGGTCCGACGCCCAGCATCGCGCGGCCGCGGGTCATGTGGTCCAGCTGCACCCAGCGCTGCGCGACCATCAGCGGATGATGATAGGGCAGGGAGGTGACGCCCGAACCCAGCATGATGCGCCTTGTGCGTTCGGCGGCGATGCCGATCACGATCTCGGGCGCGGCGATGATTTCCCAGCCGGCGGAATGATGTTCGCCGATCCACGCCTCGTCATAGCCCAGCTCGTCCAGGCATTGGATCAGTTCCAGGTCGCGGCCCAGCGCCAAAGTGGGGTTGTCGCCGACGCGGTGGAACGGCGCCAGAAAGATGCCGAACCGCAGGCCTTCGTGTTGAGACATGAAAATCCTCCTGCGGGCCCCGTGCCCGCCTTGGGCGGGAGGTTAGCGCGCGGGGCCGTTGATTGGGAGGGGGCCCGGCGGGATTGCGCGGCATCCCGACCGGGCCGGTGCCACATCGGCGATCAGCGCAGGGGTCGGAAGAAGGCGCGGACGTCCTCGCTGAGGACGAGAGGCTGTTCCATCGCCGCGAAATGCCCGCCGCGCGGCATCTCGGTCCAGCGGCGGATGTCGGTATAGGTCCGTTCGGCGGCGCTGCGGGTGGGACGCATGATCTCCTTGGGGAAGGCGGCATAGCCCATCGGCGCGGTCACCCCGCCTTCGGGCACCGGCCAGGCGCCATGCATGCGGGCGTAGTATGGCCAGAACGAGGAGCCGATCGCCCCGGTGAACCAGTACAGGCAGATATTCCCCAGCATCCGGTCGCGGTCGATCGCGCTTTCGATGTCGCCGTCGCAATCGGACCAGGCGCGGAACTTCTCGGCGATCCAGGCAGCCAGGCCCGCCGGCGAGTCGGTCAGGCCATAGGCCAGAGTCTGCGGCCGGGTGCCCTGGATCCACTGGTAGCCGGTTTCCTCCTTCAGCCAGTGCGCGAGGTCGTCGTGGCAGCGGCGTTCCCCGGGCGTCGGGTTGTCGGGCATGGCGCGGTCACGGCGGACGGCCAGCAGGTTGACGTGGATGCCCAGCACGTTCTTCGTGTGCGCGTGGCCCAGATAGGACGCGGTCATCGCGCCCCAGTCGCCGCCCTGCGCGCCATAGCGGTGATGGCCCAGGACCTTGACCATCAGATCGTTCAGGCAGTCGGCGATCTGCTGGATGCTGAACCGCTTCTGCCCGCGGGCGAAGGACAGCCCATAGCCCGGCAGCGACGGCGCGATCACGGTGAACGAGTCGGCGGGATCGCCGCCGAACCGTGCCGGGTCGGTCAGGCGCGGAATGATGTCGATGAATTCGAACACCGAACCCGGCCAGCCATGCATCAGCAGCAGCGGCATCGGGTCCGGACCCTTGCCCTGGACCGCGATGTAGTGAAGGTCGATGTCGTGCAGCGGCACCTTGAACTGCGGGAAGGCATTCAGCGCCGCTTCCTGCGTCCGCCAGTCGAAATGGTCGTGCCAGTAGCGCACGAGCTCCTTCATGTAGGCGAGATCGGTGCCATAGGCCCAGGGCGCATCGGGCGCCTGGTCGGGGAAACGGGTCAGAGACAACCGGGTCCGCAGATCCGCCAGAGCCGCGTCGTCCACGTGCAAGCTGAAGGGGGTGGGGCGTGTCATGGCCTGATGGTAGGCGGGAGTGGCGTGCCGAGGAAAGAGCGCCGCTGCCCGCCATTACCTTCTGTGGTCCGCTCCGTCGGAAACTACGCCTTCAGCACCTCGGGGTTCGTCACCCGGACCGGCTTGCCGGCCATGAAGCCCAGCGCGTTCTCGATCATCTGGGGATAGAACGTGCTCCAGGTTTCCTGCGTGCCATAGCCCATATGTGGCATCAGGATCGTGTTCGGCGCCTTGCGCAGCGGATGGTCGGCCGGCAGCGGCTCCCGGTCATAGACATCCAGCGCGGCGGTGATCCTGCCGGCGTGCAGCGCGGCCAGCATCGCGGCCTCGTCGATGATCGGCCCGCGCGATGTGTTGATCAGGATCGCGCCCTGCTTCATCCGCGCGATGTCGGCCGCGCCCACCAGGCCACGGCTGCGGTCGGACAGCACCAGGTGGATCGAGATCGCGTCGGATTGCGACAGCAGCTCCTCCTTCGACACCCTGGCGACGCCGACTTCCCGCGCGCGCTCCTCGGTCAGGTTCTGGCTCCAGGCGATCACGTTCATGCGCAGCGCCTTGCAGTAGGTGGCCATGTAGCCGCCCAGCCGCCCCAACCCCATGATGCCCATCGTCTTGCCGGCCAGGCCGATGCCGACCGGCAGGCCCATCTGGAAGGTGCTGGCATGCATGTTGGAATCGCCGCGGGGGATGCCGCGGGCTGCCGCGATCAGCAGGCCCAGGGCGAGTTCGGCGGTGGCCGAGTCGGAGTAGCCGCCGCCGGTGGTGTTGCACACGACGATCCCGCGCGCCGTGCAGGCGGGCGTGTCCAATGACGCGTTGCGCGCGCCCGTCATGCCCAGCATCCGCAGCTTGGGCAGGCGGTTGATCAGGGAGCCGGGCAGGGGTGTCCGTTCCCGCATCGACAGCACGATGTCGAAATCGGCCAGCTGCGCCGCCGCATCGTCCTGGTCGCGGAACGCATCGGCAAAGAACGTCACCTGTGCGCGGGCTTCCAGTCCGGACCAGTCGGCACTGCCGCGCGCGACGCCCTGCCAGTCGTCCAGGACCGCGATCCTGGTCATGTTTCCGCTCATGGTCATCCTCCCGTCTTGTCGGCGGCAAGGTGGCGCAAGACCCGACTTGCTACAACCGGGGGCGCAGCATCATCGGGCCATAGCGCCAGGCGAACAGGGCGAAGGCGGCGACCCAGGCCAGGGCCGAGGCGATCAGCAGCGCAACCGTGCCCGGCACCGGCCAGGCGGCGGCGATGCGGGCCAGGGCGGCAAGGCCCACCAGGGCGAAGACCCAGACGGTCAGACGGTCGGCCACCAGGGCACGCCCGGTATGGCCCAGCGTGGCGCGCGCCATCACGGCCAGCATCATCGTCCCGATGGCCCCGGCGGTCATGGCATGAATGGCGGCGGGCAGGGGAATGGCGGTGGTCAGGATCGATCCGCCCAGCAGGCCCAGCGCGATCGCCATCCAGCCATAGCCCAGGTGCAGCGCGGCCAGCAGCGGCTCGTGCCGCGTCGCCAGGCCATGCCAGCGCGACAGCCGGACCAGGTGCAGCGCGGCGGCGGCCAGCAGCATCCAGCCGGTGGCGGGCGCGTCGGGCAGGATCGTCCACAGCAGCAGCCCGGCCGCCGAGGCGGCGATGGCGGCCAGGTCCAGGCGGTTCGCCTCGGGCACCGCCAGGCCACCGCGCTGGCGCAGCCAGTTGCGGGTGAAGGCCGGGGTGATGCGCCCGCCGATCACGCCGATCAGCGTCATGATGCAGCCCAGGCCCAGGCGCCACCCGATGCCGGCGGGCAGGTCGGCGCCCAGGCTGTCCAGGTGCATCAGCAGGTTCGCCACGCCGAACAGCCCGACCGGCAGCAGCAGCGGATAGTTGCGGCGGTTGCCTGCGGCCAGCAATTCCCGCGCCGCCAGGGCGGCCAAGGCGATCGGGAAAGCGAGGTCCGCCACCACCGCGGCCCAGGCGGGCATGGTGGCGGACACCGCCGTCGCGATCCGTCCCGCCAGCCACAGCGCGGTCAGCACGGCCAGCGGGGTGCCGCGCACCGGCGGGCGGCTGGTCCAGTTCGGGATTGCCGTCAGCAGGAAGCCGCCGACTCCGGCCAGGATGAAGCCGAACAGCATCTCGTGGATGTGCCAGTCCATCGGCGCCAGGCGGGATGGCAGGGTGATCCGCCCCTCCAGCACGCACACCCATACCAGCAGGGCAACGACGGCCCAGGTGCCGGCGGCGAGGAACAGCGGGCGGAAGGCGTTCTGGAACAGCGTCATGCGCGACATCGGGCTGGCCCCGGCGGTGAGGGTTATAATATGTACTGGTAATATACCTATAACATTGATCCACCTCAACGGCGCGTTCGGGTCGGCGGTGGTTTGCCCCGGCGCAGGTGAGGATGGTATCGCCCGGTCAGTGCACGACCAGCGTGATGGAGGATGCGACGTGACCAAGGTAGCCGTGATAGGGGCCGGCCTGATCGGGCGGGCCTGGTCGATCGTGTTCGCCCGCGCCGGATTCCAGGTGGCGCTGTGGGACAAGTTCCCCAACCAGGCGCCGGCCGCGCTGGACTACATCGCCGACCGGCTGCCGGAACTGCGCCAGGCCGGGCTGCTGGATGACGAACCCGATGCCGTGCTGGCCCGCATCACGCCCATGCCGTCGCTGTGGGACGCCGTGCGGGACGTCGAGCACGTGCAGGAGAACGGCCCCGAGCGAGTGCCGGAGAAGCAGGCGCTGTTCGCCGAACTCGACCGCGCCGCCCCGCCCGAGGCGATCCTGGCCAGCTCCACCAGCGGCATCCCCGCCAGCGCCTTCACCGAGGCGCTGAAGGGCCGCGGCCGCTGCCTGGTCGCGCACCCGGTGAACCCGCCCTACCTGATCCCGCTGGTGGAGATCTGCCCCGCGCCGTGGACGGACCCGTCCGCGGTCGATCGCACCCGCGCGCTGATGCATCGTGCCGGGCAGGTGCCGGCGACCGTGAAGAAGGAGATGGACGGCTTCGCGCTGAACCGGCTGCAGGGCGCGCTGCTGGCCGAGGCGTTCCGCCTGGTCGCCGACGACGTGATCACCCCCACCGACCTCGATACGCTGGTCAAGCACGGGCTGGGCCTGCGCTGGAGTTTCATGGGCCCGCTGGAGACGATCGACCTAAACGCGCCCGGCGGGCTGGCGGATTACTGCGACCGGTATGGACCGCTGTATTGGAAGATGCAGGAACAGGCGACACCCCGCGTGTGGGACC
>CAYZKM010000206.1:0-7845 GCA_964478525.1 uncultured Bifidobacterium sp. | reverse complement strand
ACGGAGGGCCGGCTCTGGGCCGGGGGTGCCGTGGTATGCGCATCGCCTTGCCGGAAATACGACTTGCCCGCGATCGCTCGCGGGCCGGTTTGACGTCAGGATGCCCCATGCATCCCGAGCCGGGAGACATACGCCGCACGCTGGCCAAGTCAAGTACGGATCGCAGAATTCCGCGGTTTCCGCCCGGCCACGGGTCAGTCCCAGATCACGGATGGCACCAGCGCGGCGAACACGGCATCGCCGGTGATGATGGCCATGCCTTCCGCCACCGCCTGCGCGGCCAGCATGCGATCGAACGGGTCGCGATGCGGCGTGTCCAGCACCCCGGCCGCCCGGGCATGCGCCGGGGTAATCGCCACGGGCAGGAAGCGGGACCGGCGAATATGCGAATCGAACCCGTCCAGCAGGCGTTCGACGTCAGGCCATTTGCCCAACCGGAACTTGGTCGCGATCTCCCACGCCGAGGCGGCGCTGACATGGACCCGGTTGGCGGGCATCGCGATGGCCGCCCGCGCCGGTCCGGGCAGCCGGCGGTCATCCAGCCACCACCAGACCAGCGCATGGGTATCCAGCAGAATATCTATTCCCACAGGACCTGCTCGTGGTCGGGCAGCAGATCGAACACCGCATCGGGGATCGCCATGCCCTTCAGCAGGCCGGGCGCGCGGGGCAGGGCGGCTTCCACCGGCACCAGCCGGACCAGAGGCGTTCCGGCGCGGCCGATCAGGATGTCCTCCCCGGCCGTCGCGCGGTCGATCAGGCGGGAAAGCTGCGTCTTGGCGTCATAGATGTTCACGACGTCGGTCATGCCAGCACCAGGTTGACAAAGGGTTAAGGCGAGCTGCTTTTTCTTCGCCTGTTCTTGGTCAGGCTAGTTGGTCTGGTCTGGATTTGCAACAAGCATCCGCGCCCGGACCGCCCGCAGCGCGGTCGCAAAAGCGGCATCGGCGTCCAGCGCCGTCGTATCCAGCACGAACGCGTCCGCGGCCGCCTTCAGCGGCGCCGAGGCACGGGCCTCGTCGCGGGCATCCCGCGCCCGCAGGTCATGGTCGACCGCGGCACGATCGGCGTCGGGCTGGCGCGTCAGCAGTTCCAGCCAGCGACGGCGCGCCCGCTCCTCGGGGCTTGCGGTGACGAACAGCTTCACCGGCGCGTCGGGGAAGATCACGGTCCCGATGTCCCGCCCGTCCAGCACCGCCCCCTTCTCGGCGCCGAACGCGCGCTGGAACGCCAGCAACGCCGCCCGCACGCCGGGGATCGCGGCCACCGCCGAGGCGGCGGCATCGGCGGCCGGGCCGCGCAGGTCGCCGCGTTGCAGGTCCGCCGCCCGCAGCGCGCGTGCCGCCGCCTCGGCCACCGCCGGGTCGGCCGGGTCGCCGCCATCATCCAGGACGCGCCGGCCCACCGCGCGATACAGCAGCCCGGTGTCCAGGTACGGCAGCCCAAGCTCCCGCGCCAGGCGACGCGCCAGCGTCCCCTTGCCGGCGGCGGCCGGGCCGTCGATCGCGATGACCAGCGGACGGCTCATGCCGGCATCAGCACCGCGCCGGCAGCGTTCATCAGCGCGGCAAAGCCCGGGAAGCTGGTGTCGATGAAGCTCGCGTCGTCCACCGTGACCGGCGCCGTGGCCACCATGCCCATCACCAGCGCGGCCATCGCCATGCGGTGGTCCATATGCGTGGCCACGGTCCCGCCGCCAGGCACCATCCCGCCGGTGCCGGCCACGATCATGTCGTCGCCCTCGATCGAGACCCTGACCCCGTTCGCGGCCAGGAACGCCGCGGTGCCGGCCAGGCGGTCGCTCTCCTTCACGCGCAGCTCCTTCAGCCCGCGCATCCGCGTCGTGCCGGCCGCACACGCCGCCGCCACCGCCAAGACCGGATACTCATCGATCATGCTCGGCGCCCGTTCCGCGGGGACATCGACGGCCCGCAGCGCGCTGCCGCGCACGACCAGATCGCCCACCGGCTCTCCGCCCTCCACCCGGCGGTTTTGCACGGCGATGTCGGCGCCCATCTCGTTCAGCGTCGTCAGCAGGCCGGTACGCAGCGGGTTCAGCCCGACGGCGGGGATGGTCAGCTCGGAACCCCCCACCAGCAGGGCCGCGACGATCGGGAAGGCGGCCGACGACGGATCGCCCGGCACCACCACATCGGCGGCCCGCAGCTCCGGCTGGCCACGCAGCGTGATGATCCGCCCGGCGCCGGCGAGCTCCACCCGCACCGTCGCCCCGAAATGGCGCAGCATGTTCTCGCTGTGGTCGCGCGTGGCCTCGGGCTCGTCGACCACGGTGTCGCCCGGCGCGTTCAACCCGGCCAGCAGGATGGCCGATTTCACCTGCGCCGAGGGCACCGGCACCCGATATTCCAGCGCCAGCGGGTCCCGCGCCCCCTCGACGGCCAGGGGCAGGCGCCCGCCCTCGCGCGCGGCGAACCGCGCACCGGTCCGGCCGAGCGGGTCGGTCACCCGGCGCATCGGCCGGCCACGCAGGCTGTTGTCGCCGGTCATGACCGCGAAGATCGGATGCGTGGCCAGGATGCCGCACAGCAGGCGGGCGGCGGTGCCGGAATTGCCCATGTCCAGCACGTCCGCCGGCTCGGTCAGGCCGCCGATGCCGCGGCCGGACACGCGCCAGGTGCCGTCCGGGTCATGCGCCACCTCGGCCCCGAGCGCGCGCATCGCGGCGGCGGTGCGCAGCACATCCTCGCCGGTCAGCAGCCCGGTGATGCGGGTTTCCCCCACCGCCAGCCCGCCGAACATCAGGGCGCGGTGGCTGATCGACTTGTCGCCGGGCACAGCGACCCGGCCGCGCAGCGGGCCGGGGGTCCGGCTGGAAATCCAGGGGCGGGCTGTGGCGTGGTCCATCGGTGTCGTCCGGTGCTTTCCTGTGCCCCCGACGGAACCTCCGAACGGGTCGTCGCGCTTAGCATGTGATTTCCCTATTTGACAGCGCGGCGCGGCAATGGCATGGCCCCCGCCTTCCGCAGCCCCTGTCCGGAGACGAAGGGCCTTCATGTAATGGCGAAGCCAGAACTCGGCACCAAGCGCGTCTGCGTCTCCTGCGGCGCACGCTTCTATGACCTGACCAAGACCCCGGCGATCTGTCCCAAATGTGGCACGGAACAGCCGATCGAGCAGCCGCGCCTGCGCCGCCCGGCCGGGAACGTCGCTGACGACAAGCGCCCGAAGAAGCCATCTCCCGCGCCCGGCATCGAGGATGTCGATGTCGAGGTGGAAGGCGTCGAGGACGTCGAGGAAGAGGACGTGCTGGAGAACACCGACGATCTGGAGGACGACGCCGATGCGTTGGGCCCCGAGATCGAAGTGGAAACCGACAACGACGAAGGCGATCGCTGATCGCCCGACCGGCGGCAGGGCCGGGGCGCCGTCACAGGCGTCCCGCCAGCCTGAGCGCAACGACCTGCACCGCGTCATAGGGCAGGGCCGGTATCTCCCGCAGACGCCAGTACCATCGGCGCGTGAACCTGGTGGCGGCGGCGCGATCGGGCGGCGGGCAGTGTTGCGTTCTGTGTCCAGACAAACGCAACAACACCCGGCAGCGCGGCAGGTGATAGGCGCTGGTTGCCGCGAACAGCGTGCCGTGCGGACCGATCGCCTGCAGCATGCGTGACACCGCGCGCACCGAGGACAGGGTATCGGTCGCGGTCTCCTCCAGAATCACCTGATCGGGGCTGACACCTTGCGCGATCAGCAGATCGCGCATCACCGACGCCTCGGACGCGCCGAACCGCCCGACACCGCCGGTCGGGATATAGAGCGGTGCGCGGCGCGTGCGTCCGAACCGCGCCGCGGCATCGACACGGGCGCGCAACGTCGTGCTGGGGGACCCGTCCGGCAGGACCGCGGCGCCGAAAATGACGATCGTGGCGTCGGGAGTCGCGTCTGGCGCATGGCCGCCCATGACAAACATCATATTAAAGGCTTCGACGGCATCGGAAAATCAGTCTAAGAGCGAAACTTGTGGGTCCAGAATCCGTCCCGATTCGCGGTCGCCCGTCCTCTCCTGCAAGTGAGATCTCCGCATGCGCTTCCCCCCGTTCCGCTGGATTGCCCCGGCCGCCCTGATCGCGCCGGTCCTTCTGCTGTCCGCCTGCTCCGACAGTGCTCCGCCGCCGGCGCCCGCGATCACCAAGCCGGCCTCGCTGTATGACCGCCTGGGTGGCCAGCCGGCGATCGTCGCCGTGGTCGATGATTTCGTTGCCAACGTCGCAGCCGACAAGCGCGTGAACAAGCTGTTCAGGAAGACCAACGTGCCGAACCTGAAGGCGAAGCTGGTCGAGCAGATCTGCCAGGCCGCCGGCGGGCCGTGCACCTACACGGGCCGGTCGATGAAGGAAGTCCACAAGGGCATGGGCATCACCGACGCGCAGTTCAACGCGGTGGTCCAGGACCTGCAAAAGAGCCTGACCAAGTTCAACGTGCCGGAAGCCGAGCAGGCCGACCTGCTGGCGCTGCTTGGGCCGATGCGCAACGATATCGTGACGCGTCCGGCGCCGAAGTCTTCCAAGGCCGCCAAGCCGGCCGCGAAGCCCGCGGCCAAGCCGGCGCCGAAGGCCTCCTGAGGCCATCGATTCAAGCCGGCCCGGGCTGTCTTCGGCGTTTCGGGCCGGCTTGACGTTGCCAGGCTTTTGACCTTTCCCTGGGGCCACGTGCCGGTCCGCGGCACCTGGCCCAGGGGAGGTGTTCATGAAGATCCTGACCGAGGCAGACGTTCGCCAGTACCATGCGCGTGGCTATCACTCGCCCGTGCCCGTCATGTCCGCCGCCGAGGCGGGTGTCCTGCGCGCTCGGCTCGAAGCGTTCGAGGCCGCGTCCGGTCCTCTGGCCGGCAAGCTTCGCCACAAGCCCCATCTGCTGTTCACCTGGCTGGCCGAGCTGATCCGGCATCCGCGGATTCTCGATACCATCGAGGATGTGCTGGGCCCGGACATCCTGTGCTGGGGCACGTCGTTCTTCATCAAGGACGCAGGCACGACCAACTTCGTGTCGTGGCACCAGGATTCGACCTATTGGGGCCTGGACCCTGCCGACGTGATCACGGCCTGGGTCGCGTTCTCGGACAGCAATGCCGAAAACGGCGCGATGCGGGTGATCCCCGGCACGCACAAGATGGACCAGGTGCCGCACAACGACACGTTCAGCCCGGACAATCTGCTCAGCCGCGGGCAGGAGGTGATGGTCGATGTCGATGCCAGCCAGGCGGTGATGATGCCGCTGAGGGCGGGTGAGATGTCGCTGCACCATGTGCGGCTGATCCACGGGTCCGATCCGAATCCGTCGGCCCAGCGCCGGATCGGCTTCGCCATTCGCTACATCCCGACCTATGTCCGGCAGGTGGCCGGATCGCATGACAGCGCGACGCTGGTGCGCGGCACCGACCGGTATGGGCATTTCGTGGCCGAGGAACGCCCGGATGCGGATATGTCGGACTCGGCTCTGGCGCATCATGCGGCGGTGACCGGGGCGCATGCCGCGATCCTGATGCGGGGCACCGGCAAGCAGATGCGGGCCTGACGCACGGGCCGCCCGCCGGTATCGTGGTCAGCCTTCGCCAACCACGATACCGACAGGCGGAAAGTGTCAGGCCTTGGCCTTCTGCTCGACGCCCTTCCCGGTCAGCAGCGTCTCAAGCTCACCGGATTGGAACATCTCGGTCACGATGTCGCAGCCGCCGACGAACTCGCCCTTCACGTAAAGCTGCGGAATGGTCGGCCAGTTCGAGAATTCCTTGATCCCTTCGCGCAGTTCGCCGTCTTCCAGCACGTTGGCCGAATTGAACGGCACGCCCATATGGGTCAGGATCTGCACGACGCGGGCAGAGAAGCCGCATTGCGGGAACATCGGGTTGCCCTTCATGTAGAGCATCACCGGGTTCTGATCGATGTCGGCCTGGATACGATCGTGAATGGTGTCGGCCATCGGTTCACTCCTTGGGGAACGGGGTCAGTCGGGTGCGGATGTCTGCAGGGCAAGGGCGTGCAATTCGCCGCCCATCCGCCCGCGCAGCGCGGCGTAGACGATCTGGTGCTGTTTCACGCGCGTGATGCCGCGGAACTGTTCCGACACGACGGTCGCGGCATAGTGGTCGCCGTCGCCGGCCAGGTCTTCCACCGTGACGCGCGCGTCGGGCAGCGCGGCCTTGATCAATGCCTCGATCTCGTTCGCCGCCATCGCCATGCGGACAGGTCCCCTTCGGTTTAGCCCGTGCCTGCCATCCAGGTCGGGAAGAAACGTTCGTGCGCGGCACGCAGCGCCTTGACCGATATTGTACCGCCGTCCGGAAGTGTCAAATCCTGACCGCCGGACACGGCTATTCGCATGGCGGAGAGGCTGGCGGCCTCGGCCAGGCGGATGAACGAGGCGGCATCGGGCACGGCGACCAGATACCGGCCCTGGTCTTCGCCGAACCAGAAGGCGTGGCCGGGGATGTCGCGCGGGTGGGTCATCAGGCGGGCGCCGACGCCGGAGGCCATCGCCATTTCCGCGATGGCGACCAGGATGCCGCCGTCCGAGACGTCGTGGCAGGCGCGGATGGTGCCCGACAGGATATGGGTGCGGACGAAGTCGCCGTTGGCGCGCTCCACCGCCAGGTCGACCGGCGGTGGGGCGCCGTCTTCCCGGCCGGCGATTTCCCGCAGCCACAGGGACTGGCCGAGCCAGCCGCGGGTGGTGCCGATCAGGACGAGGTCGAGCCAGGGGGGCAGGCCGAGGCCGACCGCCTGTGCCGCGTCGTCCAGCACACCGAGGCCGCCGATGGCGGGGGTGGGCAGGATGCCCTTGCCCTCGGTTTCATTGTACAGGCTGACATTGCCGGACACGACGGGGAACTCCAGCGCCTCGCACGCGGCCGCCATGCCGCGGATGGCGGCGGCGAACTGGCCCATGATCTCGGGCTTTTCGGGGTTGCCGAAGTTCATGTTGTCGGTGATCGCCAGCGGGCGGGCGCCGACGGCGGTCAGGTTGCGCCAGGCTTCGGCCACGGCCTGCGCCCCGCCGGTTTCCGGATCGGCCGCGCAATAGCGGGGCGTGCAATCGGTCGTCAGTGCCAGGGCGCGCTTCAGCCCTTCCAGCTTCACGACCGCGGCGTCCGCGGCACCGGGGCGCTTGACGGTCATGCCGCCGACGGTCGAATCGTACTGGTCCCAGATCCAGGCGCGGGAGCACAGGTCGGGGCAGCCGACCAGCTTCTCCAGCGCGGCGGTCAGGCCGATCCGATACTCGATGCGGGCTGGGTTGAGCTTCTCGCCTTTCGGGGTTTCCGTCGTCGGGCGTGTGTACAGCGGCGCGGCGTCGCTCAGCGGCGCCAGCGGGATGTCCGCCTCGATCCGGCCCTGGTGGCGGACGGTGATGCGGCCGGTATCGGTCAGGTGGCCGATGACGGCGAAGTCGAGGTCCCATTTCTCGAAGATCGAGCGGGCCAGGTCCTGCCGGTCCGGGCGCAGGACCATCAGCATGCGTTCCTGGCTTTCCGACAGCATGAACTCATAGGCGGTCATGCCGGTTTCCCGGGCGGGGACCGCGTCGATATCGAGGTCGATGCCGACGCCACCCTTGCCGGCCATTTCGACCGAGGACGAGGTCAGCCCCGCCGCGCCCATGTCCTGGATGGCGACGATGGCATCGGTGGCCATCAGTTCCAGGCAGGCCTCGATCAGCAGCTTCTCGGTGAACGGGTCACCCACCTGCACGGTCGGGCGCTTCTCCTCGGAATCGGCGCCGAATTCGGCTGACGCCATGGTCGCCCCGTGGATGCCGTCGCGCCCGGTCTTCGACCCGACATAGACGACAGGGTTGCCGATGCCGGCGGCGGCCGACAGGAAGATC
>CAYZKM010000205.1:0-7862 GCA_964478525.1 uncultured Bifidobacterium sp. | reverse complement strand
TGCGGCTATTGCCTGTCGGGGATCATCATCTCGGCCAAGGCGCTGCTGGATCGCAATCCCGCGCCCACCCGCGCCGACATCGCCGCCGCCCTGGACCGGCATCTGTGCCGCTGCGGGGCGCATCCCCGCATCCTGCGCGCCGTCGCGAAGGCCGCCGCGATGATCCGGGAAGGAGCCGGGGCATGAGCGAGTCCCTGCCGCTGAGCATCCAGAACAATCCGCGCCTGGAAACCTGGCTGCGGTTCGAGCCCGACCACACCGTCCGCCTGTCGGTGGGCAAGGTGGAGATCGGCCAGGGCGTGCTGACCGCGCTGACCCAGATCGCGGCCGAGGAGCTGGACGTCCCGCTGGCGCGCGTCACCATCCTGTCGGGCGACACGTCGGAAGCGCCCGACGAAGGCTCCACCGCGTCGTCGCTGTCGATCGAGATGTCGGGCCGCTCGGTGCGCCTGGCCTCGGCCGAGCTGCGGGCGCGGGTGACGCGGCGGCTGGCGCAGCGGCTGAACTGTGCCCCGGCCGATATCGACGTCCAGGACGGCGCCTTCCACCTGGCCGGGCAGCCGACCGGGTTCGATTACTGGAACTTCGTCAGCGGCGTCGACTTCGCCGAGGACATCACCGGCACCGCCCCGCCCAAGCCGCACAGCGCCTATCGCGTCGTCGGGCAGCCGGTGCCGCGCATCGACCTGATCCCCAAGGTGACCGGTGCCGGCTTCATCCACGACATCGTGCGCCCGGACATGCTGCACGCAAGGGTGCTGCGCCAGCCGTGCCGCGGCGCGACGCTGGCCGCCTTCGACGAGGCCGCGGTGCGCCGCGCCGCGCGCGGTGTGTTCGAAGTGGTGCGGGTGGGCAATTTCGTGGCCTTCGTCGGCCCGGACGAGACCGTGGTGCAGCGCGCCGCCATGGCCGCGCCGGCGCATGCGCGATGGGACGGTGTGCGCCAGTTGACGCCCGCCCACGGCGAGGCCGCATGGTTCCGCACCCAGCCGCACCAGGACCGCTTCGTCGGTGACACGAACCCGCCCGCCGTGACGCCCGACGTGGTGGAGGCGACCTATTCGCGGCCCTTCGTCTCGCACGCCTCGCTGGCGCCGTCCTGCGGCCTGGCCGAGCTGCGCGGGGGGCACCTGACCGTGTGGTCCCACACGCAGGGCGTCTATCCGCTGCGCAACGCGATCGCCGACATCCTGGGCTTCAAGCGCGACGACGTGACCGTGCGGCACGCCCATGGCGCCGGCTGCTATGGCCATAACGGCGCCGACGATGCCGCGATGGACGCCGCCGTGATCGCCTGGCAGATGCCGGGCCGGTGCATCCGCGTGCAGTGGCGGCGCGAGGAGGAGTTCGGCTTCGAACCCGTCAGCACCGCGCACATGACCCGAATCCGCGCGGCCCTGGACGATGCTGGCCGCCCGGTCGACTGGACGGCCGAGGTCTGGGCCGGGTCGCATGTCCAGCGCCCGATCTTCGGCGGCAACATGCTGACGCATGAGGCGCTGCCGAACCCGCCCCCCGATCCCAGGCCGAACGATCCCACCGAGGCGGCGGGCGGCGGCGGCACCCGCAACGCCACGCCGATGTACGACTTCCCGGTGAAGCGGATCATCCATCACCTGGCCACCGCGACGCCGGTGCGGACCTCGTCGCTGCGCGGCCTCGGCGCGCTGCCGAATGTCTATGCGCTGGAATGCTTCATGGACGAGCTTGCCGAACGGGCGGGCGAGGATCCGGTCACCTATCGCCTGTCCGTGCTGTCGGACAGCCGGGCGCGCCGGGTGCTGCAGAACGTCGCGGCGCGCTGCGGGTGGGACAAACGCGGGCCGGCGGGCAGCGGGCGCGGCCTGGGCATCGCCTGGAGCCGGTACAAGAACCGTGCCGCCTATGCCTGTGTGGCGGTGGCGCTGGACGTGGACCAGGACGTCACGCTGCGCCACATCTGGTGCGCGGCCGATGCCGGCCTGGTCATCAACCCCGACGGCGCGCGCAACCAGGTCGATGGCGGCATCGTCCATGCTGCGTCGATGACCCTGAAGGAGCAGGTGCGGCTGGATGGTGACGGGATCACCTCGGTCGACTGGGACAGCTATCCGATCCTGCGGTTTTCCGAGATCCCCGAGATCGAGACCGAGATCATCCACAACCCCGACGATCCGACCCTGGGGATGGGCGAGTGCACCTTCGGCCCCACCGCCGCGGCCATCGGCAACGCGGTGGCCCATGCGCTGGGGGTGCGGGTCCGGCACATGCCGCTGACGCGCGAAAGGATCGCCGCCGCCCTGGTCAGGGACTGATCGGCGGGGTTGCCGGGCGGGGCGGGCACTGTCACGTTCCGCCCATCATGACCCATATGCTGACCCTGGTCGCCGATCGCGACCGCGCGAGCCTGTCCGACGCCCTGATCGCCGCCGTGCGCGATGCCGTCGGCGGCGGCGCCCCCGTGGAACTGAGCGCGGGGGAGGCCGCCGATATCCCATGCTCCGCCGCGCCCGACCTGGCCGCGGCGCGCGCCGTGATCGGGACCGCCGCGGTGGATGCCATCGCCACGGAAACCGCGATCCGGCGCAAGCGGCTGCTGATCGCCGACATGGACAGCACCATGATCACCGGCGAGACCCTGGACGAGCTGGCGGATTTCGCCGGGTTGAAGGACCGCATCGCCGCGATCACGGCGCGCGCGATGAACGGCGAGCTCGACTTCAAGGATGCGCTGCGGGAACGGGTGGCGATGCTGAAGGGTCTGGCGGTGTCCGCGCTGGATGCAACCTGGGATCGCATCGTGCTGACCCCGGGCGGGCGGGAGCTGGTCGCCACGATGCGGGCGAACGGTGCCTATACCGCGCTGGTCTCGGGCGGGTTCACCTTCTTCACCGGCCGTGTCGCCGCCCTGCTTGGCTTCGACATGCACAAATCCAACCGGCTGCTGGACGATGGCTCGGCGCTGACCGGGCTGGTCGCCGAACCGATCCTGGATCGAGGCGCCAAGCTGGACACGCTGCGTCGCCTGGCCACCCAGAAGGCGCTGCCGCTGACCGCGACCATTGCGGTGGGCGACGGGGCGAACGATCTGGACATGCTGCAGGCAGCGGGGCTTGGCGTCGCGTTCCATGCCAAGCCGGTGGTCGCCGCCGCCGCGCATGCCCGGATCGACCACGCGAACCTGCGCGCCCTGCTGTTCGCGCAGGGCTATCGAGCATCGGAGTTCACAAGCACATGACCGAACGCCAACCCGGCCCGACCGGCGGCTTCGCCCCGCTGGTTCCCGAACTGGACGTCACCGACCTGGCGGCCAGCCTGGCCTTCTGGTGCGGGCCGCTGGGCTTCGTCATCGCGTATGAACGGCCGGAAAACGGTTTCGCCTATCTGGAACGTCCGGGCGGCGTCCAGGTCATGCTGAACCGTATCAACGGCAATTGGGATACCGGGGCGCTGGTCCGCCCGTTCGGGCGGGGGATCAACTTCGAGATGCGCGTCGAGTCCGTTGATCCGATCCTGGCGGCGCTGGCCGCGATGGCCTGGCCGCTGTTCCGCCCGCCGCACGATGCCTGGTATCGCGTCGGCGCGACCGAGGTGGGCAGCCGTCAGTTCCTGGTCCAGGACCCTGACGGCTATTTGCTGCGCTTCGCCCAGAGCCTCGGGTCACGCCCCGCCATGGGGTGACCCGGGCCGGTTGACGAAAGCCGGGATCAGCCCTTGCCCTTGGGCGCCAGCGACAGCGGCACATAGCGCGTGCCGTCCTGGCTCTGGATCAGCATCAGCACGAATTTGCGGTCCTGCTTGCGTGCCGCCTCGACCCGCTTCTGCACATCGGCGGGGGAAGCCACTTCGTTCTGCTGCACTTCCATGATGATGTCGCCGGGCTTCAGGCCCTTCTCGGCCGCCGACCCGCCGGCGCTGACATCGGTGATGATCACGCCCTTCTGGTCGCTGCCGAACTGGAACTTCTCCCGCATCTCGGCGGTGATCGGGGCGACCTTCATGCCCAGGCCCGCCAGCTCGACCGCCTTTGCCGGTTCCTGCTTGCCGCCCGGTTCCGCCGCCGCCAGCTGCGCCTCGGACGGTTTCTCGCCCAGCGTCGCGGTCACGGTCATTTCCTTGCCGTCGCGCCACACCACGATCGGCACCTGCTTGCCGACATCGGTTTCCGCCACGATGCGCGGCAGGGCGTTCATCGTCTTCACGTCCTGGCCGTTGAACTTCAGGATCACGTCGCCGCTGCGGATCTTCGCCTTGTCCGCCGGCCCGCCATCGTTGACGCCGGCGATCATCGCGCCGGACGAATCCTTCAGCCCCAGGCTCTCGGCGATTTCCGGCGTCACCTGCTGGATGCGCACGCCCAGCCAGCCGCGCCGGGCGGCCCCGAATTCACGCAGCTGGTTCACCACGTTCGCCGCCAGCTTCGACGGGATCGAGAAGCCGATGCCGATCGACCCGCCGGATGGCGAGTAGATGGCCGTGTTGATGCCGATCACCTTGCCGTCCATGTTGAACAGCGGCCCGCCCGAGTTGCCCCGGTTGATCGCCGCGTCGGTCTGGATGAAGTCGTCGTACGGCCCCTGGTGGATGTTGCGCCCGCGCGCCGAGACGATGCCCGCGGTCACCGACCCGCCCAGCCCGAACGGGTTGCCGATCGCCAGCACCCAGTCGCCCACGCGGGAGGCGTCGGATTCGCCGAACTCCACGAACGGCAGCGGCTTGTCGGGCTTCACCCGCAGCAGCGCCAGGTCGGTGCTCTCGTCACGGCCGACGATCTCGGCCTTCAGCGTGGTGTTGTCCTGCAGCGTGATCGAGATTTCGTCGGCGCCGTCGATGACGTGGTTGTTGGTCACGACCAGGCCCGAGGCGTCGATGATGAAGCCGGACCCCAGGCTTTGCGCCCTTCGTTCCGGCGTGCGCGGCGGCGTCTCGCCGCGGTTGCCCGGCGGGCGGTTGCGGTTGAAGAAGTCGCGGAAGAACTGCTCGAACGGGGATCCCGGGGGGAATTGCGGCATTTCCGGCCCGTCCGGCCCCTGCCGGCCCTGCCGCTGCGGGGTCTGCGATGACGACACGTTCACCACCGCGGGCAGCAGCTTTTCAGCCAGGTCGGCGAAGCTGTCGGGCGCGGACCGGGCCTGGACCGGGGCGACCATCACGGTCGCGGCCGGGGCGGCCATCAGCAGCGACACGCCCAGAAGGAACGAGCGGGCAGGTGTAGAACGGAGAAGACGCATGGTTCGGTATCCTGGCGATATGGCCGCATATGGTCCGGCGGGCCGGCCTGGGCAACGGCGCGGCGCCGGAATCAAGGCGAGGAAGCACGCTGGAAACTAGGCGGGAAACCCGTCCCAGGTCCACCAAACCCTTCACGCTCGGCGCACCCGGCCGCCAAAAACCGGCCCCCCACCTGGACATCAGGCCTGGACATCAGGCCCGGCCCGGCGGCGGCGGCGCGCGCCGAGCCGGGGGGATCCTCCCAGATGGGTAGTCACTGGCCGGCAGCGGGGGCGGCCGGCGCCGGCGCAGTCATCACCCCGCCGGGTGGCGCCTGCAGAAAGCGCAGGTAGTCGTTGTCCGGTGTCAGCACCAGGCGCGCATTACCGGTCTCGAACACCTCCCGATAGCCTTGCAGCGTGCGCCACAGGCTGAAGAACTCGGGATCGCGGCCGAAGCTTTTGGCGAAGATCGTGGTCGCCTCGCCCTCGCCCTCGCCGCGCAGCCGATCCGCGGTCGCCTGCGCCTCGGCCAGCAGCACCGTCCGTTCGCGTTCGGCGTCGGCACGGATGCGCAGCGATGCCTCCGCACCCTCGGCGCGCGCCTGCGATGCGACGCGCTGGCGTTCCGACTGCATGCGGGCCAGGATGGCCTGGGTGTTCTCCTCGGGCAGGTCGGCGCGGCGGATGCGCACATCCTCGATGGTCACGCCGAAGGACTGCATCTCGGTGTTCACCTGGGTGGCGATCTGCGACATGATCCGTTCACGGTCGGCCGACAGCACGTCCAGCAGCGTGCGGTTGCCCATCACGCGCCGCAGCGACGACGTGACGATCGAGTTCAGCCGCCCGCGAATGGCTTCCGGCGCCGGGCCGATCGCCTGGTAGAAGCGCAGCGGGTCGGTGACGCGGAACACGGTGAAGCTGTCGACGATCAGCCGCCGCTGATCGCCCAGGATGATCTCCTCACCCGGCAGCTCGACGTTCAGCAGGCGGTTGTCGAACACGATCACGTTCTGGATCAGCGGCAGCTTGGCGTGCAGGCCCGGGTCGGTGATCAGCCGGACCACATGGCCGAACTGCGCGACCAGCACCTTCTCGGTCTGCTGCACGGTGAACAGCGCCGCACTGGCCAGCATCGCCACCACGGCCAGGGCGGAAAGCCCGAGAATGCCGAGCTTGTTCATCGGTTGGCTCCGGATGCCGGCGGGGTGGGGGGGACGGCAGGGCGTGCCGCCGGTCCGGGGCGGGGTCCTGGCGTGGCCTGCGGCAGGTTCAGCGGCAGGAACGGCACCAGGCCGCGCATGCGGTCATCCACCACGATGGTCTGCGAATGGGTCAGCACGTCCTGCATCGTATCCAGGTACATGCGGCGCACCGTCACGTCCTTGGCCTGCTGGTAGGCCGCCAGGACGCTGTCGAAGCGCTGCGTCTGGCCGGTGGCCTGCGCCACCGAGGCCTGCTTGGCGCCCTGCGCCTCGGCCGTGATGCGGGCCGCGTCGCCGCGGGCGCGCGGGACGATGTCGTTGCGATACGACTCCGCTTCGTTCCGCATCCGCTCGGCGTCGGTGTTGGCGCGCTGCACGTCGCGGAAGCTTTCGATCACCGCCGCCGGCGGGTCGACCTTCTGCAGCTGCACCTGCGTGATCTCCACGCCCGCCTTGTAGCGGTCCAGGATCTGCTGGGTCTGGCGCAGCACGTCGGTTTCGATCTGCGCGCGGGCCTGGGTCAGGGCCGGCTGGATCGGCGTGCGGCCGATCACCTCGCGCATCGAGCTTTCGGCGACGCCGCGCACCAGGGCGACGGGGTCGCGGGTGTTGAACAGGAAGCTGGACGCGTTGTTGATGCGCCAGAACACCGCGACGTCGATGTCGATGATGTTCTCGTCCCCGGTCAGCATCAGGCTTTCCACCGGCACGTCGCGGGTCTGCTGGTCGCGCCCGCCCTGCACGGTGCGATAGCCGATCTCGGTCCGGTTGATGCGGGTCACGGTCGGGCGTTCCACACGCTCGATCGGCCAGGGCAGGTGCCAGTGCAGGCCCGGCGGCGTCCAGTAGACGAATTCGCCGAAGCGCAGCACCACTACCAGTTCGTCGGGCTGCACGCGGTAGAAGCCGCTGGCGCCCCACAGCGCCACCACGCCCAGGCCCAGCATGGCCAGGCCCTTGCCGCCCGAGAACCGCCCGCCGCCGCCAAGGATCGAGCGTACCCATCCCTGGACCTGCGCGATCAGCCCATCCAGGTCGGGCAGGGGTCCACCACCGCCGCCGAAGGGTCCGCCGGGCCGGCGGCCGCCCGGCCGGTCCTGGTCGCCGCCTCCACCCCACGGTCCACCAGGGGGCGGCCGATCGCCGCCGCCGGAGCCGCCCGAGGAGCCGCCGGGTGATCCCCAGGGACTCGGTCCGCCGTTGTTCCAAGGCATCGGAAGTGTGAAGCTCCTGTCTTGTCTTTGTCGGGCAGGCCGTTGGCGATTATCAGGACGTCGCCATATCGGTGCCTCGGGCTACATGGTGTAGCTGTCCGGTTATCCAATGGCGGTGAAAGGTTTGCAAGGGAATGACGACCCCAACTCCGGAAGCGCTGCGCGACGCGCTGCGTGGCATCAAGGACCCGGCGACAGGGCGGGATATCGTCGATGCGGGCCTGCTGGAGGGCGTCCAGGTGCGTGACGGC
>CAYZKM010000204.1:0-7908 GCA_964478525.1 uncultured Bifidobacterium sp. | reverse complement strand
CAGCATCCGGTCCCAGCCGATCCATCCGATCGCGTCGAGCGCGCGCGAGCGGACCTCGGGCTCCTCCATCGGCTGCGAGGTCAGCCAGACATGGTCGCGGATATACTCGGACGGCTTGCGCCGCAGATGCGGTGTCTCGGCCCGCAGCCGGTCCCATAGCTTGTCGAGCCGCCAGCAGAGCGCTGGCAGCCAGGCGAAGCCGGCCTCGATCAGCACGATCTTCAGGCCGGGGAAGCGCTCGAAGATGCCCTCGAACACCATGCTGGTCAGCATCGTCTGGCAGGATTGCGCGTGCCCGACCATGTCCTCGATATAGTAGGACGGCCAGCCGCTGCCCGACACCGGATAGCCGCCGAAGCCGAAGGCGTGAATGCCGATCGGGATCCCGGTCTCGGCCGCCGCCCGATAGATCGGCCAGTAGCGCTTCTGCCCCGCCGGTTCCGCCGTGCGCGACAGCATCAGCGCCTGCACATAGTCGGGGTGGTCGGCCCAGCGGCGGATTTCGCCGGCCGATGCCTCGCCGTCCTCGTAGGGGATCAGGATCGAGGCCTTCAGCCGCGGTTCCGGCCCCGTCCACTCGGCGACCTGCCAGCGGTTCATCGCCTGGGCGACGGCGCCGGCGAGATACCCGTTCTGGAAGCTGCCGGGATGCGGACGGATCATCGCCAGCACGCCCAGGGTGATGTTGTGCGGGTCCAGGTGGTGGCGCTGCATGAAGGCCAGCGAGCTGCCGGGCCGTCCGCCCTCGGGCGGCCAGGAATCCCGCCGCGACGCGTCCGGCTGGCTTTTGGGATAGGCGGGCCCGCTCTGGAACGCCTGGCGGGGCAGCGGGCCAAAATTGGTCAGGTGGTCTCGCCAGCGCTTTTCCAGATAGGGGAACAGCCCCTTCATGCCATTGGCGGGGCTGTGGTGGATGTCGCAATCGGCGATGGCCAGCCGGCTTGCCGCGGCGGTCCGGGCGGAGGGGCGGTCGCTGATGTCGACAGTCATGCCGGCGTCTCCCGGGTGTGGTGTGGGTGGATCGTAGCGCAAACGCCGCCCCTGTCAGCCCCGGACGGGGAATGCCCGTCATCGGGCGTCTCGACCGGTCCGCCCCCCGATGATAGCCTGCGGCCAATAACGCGGAGGACGCCATGCTGACGCAAGCCCAGATCGAGGAATACAACGAGGTCGGTGCCATCGTCGTCCCCGATGTCCTGACCCCGCAGGAGGTCGCGCATCTGCGCGCCGTGACGGACGGGTTCGTCGAACGCGCGCGCGGCGTCACCGGCCATACCGAGATCTATGACCTGGAAGACAGCCACACGCCCGACAATCCGCGGGTCCGGCGCATCAAGCAGGCGCATCTGCACGACCCCGCCTATGCCGCGCTGTCGCGCCATCCGAAGATCGTTGCCGCCCTGCAATCGCTGTGGGGGCCGGATATCCGCTTCGACACCGCCAAGCTGAACCTGAAATGCGCCGGCTTCGGCGCGCCGGTGGAATGGCACCAGGACTGGGCCTTCTATCCCCACACCAATGACGACCTCGCCGCCGTCGGGGTGATGTTCGACGACATGGCGATGGAGAATGGCCCGCTGATGATCATCCCGGGCAGCCACAGGGGCCCGACCTTCGACCACCATGCCGACGGCGTGTTCTGTGGGGCGATGAACCCCGACAACGACGATGTCGACCTCACGAGGGCGGTGCCGCTGCTGGGCAAGGCCGGGTCGATCACCATCCACCATGTCCGCGCCGTGCATGGTTCGGCGCCCAATGTCTCGGACCGCGACCGCCGCCTGCTGCTGTTCCAGTTCCGCACCGCCGATGCCTGGCCGCTGCTGGGCTATCCCGGCGGGATCGAGAAGTTCAACTCCCTGATGGTGGCCGGCCAGACCCGCCAGCCCCGCCTGGCACCCGCCCCGGTGCGCCTGCCGCTGCCGCCGGCGACGCTGCAGGGATCGTTGTATGAGAACCAGAAGGGCATGAAGAAGCGCTTCTTCGCAACCCCGGCCACCGCGCGCCAGCCCGCGCTGGCGAAGTGACCACCCACAAGCCCGTCGTGCCGGTCGAGCCGATCTTCGACCGCACCCCGCATCCGTTCGGCGACGGGCCGGTCGATCCGCTGGTCTATGATGCCTCGGTCGCGGCCCTGCGGCAGCGGACGGTGAATTTCGCCGCCAAGCGCTATGCCGACATGATGTTCGTCTCGGGCCTGGACCGCGTGACGGCGGACCGCCATCACCGCTGGCGCGCCGCCCTGGTGCCGGCGGGGCTGGATGCCCGCCCGCCCGGCGGCAACGCGCAGGCCATGCTGACCGATGCCGTGCGCGCCGGGCAGCTCAGCGTGCAGACCGACCCGGACGACCACCGCGTCACGGTGTTCTGGAATGCCCCCGGCCAGGCCCCGGTCATCGGATCGGCCATCGCCCGCCCCGGCTATGGCAGCATCCTGCTGGGCACGCACGCCGTGCCCGGGTTCGATCCCAGGCCGGTGCCGCGCCATCTGCCGGGTGCCGGCCAGGCCTGGCCGCGCGGCGAGGTGGTCGACGGCCACATCACCCCGCCCGGCTCCCTGGTCGATGCGCTGGATGATTTCTTCGCCAGCTCCCCCGGCACCTACGGCATCCTGTTCGCCACGCCCGAGCGGGTGCTGCATGAACGCTACAGCCCGTTCGGCGCGCCCGACCGCGCCACGCCCAGCTGGTCGATGACCAAGGCGATCACCTGCACCATCATCGGCCGCCTGATCCATGACGGCTGGCTGGGCTCGGTTCACGATCCCGCGCCCGCCCCGCTGTGGCGCGACCCGCGGGCGATCCACCGCCTGATCACCCTCGATCACCTGGTGCGGATGCGCTCGGGCCTCGGCTTTCCGGTCCGTCACGACGACGGGCGGGTCACCATCGGGTTCGAGAACAGCGCGGTCTACCAGGACGGGTGCGACGCGTTCGAGGCGGCGCAGCGTTCGGTCGTCGCCACGCTGCCCGGATCCGTGTTCCGCTATGTGAACAGCGGCATGAACGTGCTGGGCGCGATCATCCGCGACCGGATCGCCCGCCGCGGGTTGCCGTATCACGAAACCGTCTACGGGCTGCTGGCCGACCGGCTGGGCATGGCGAGCTACCAGCATTCGGCCGACCTGGTGGGCAATTTCATCGGATCGGGTGCCGGGTTCGCCACGCTGCGTGACTACGCCAAGCTGGGCGTTCTGTATCTGCAGGACGGCCTGTGGGACGGGCACCGCCTGTTGCCGGAAGGCTGGGTCGACTACGCGCTGACGCCGACCCATACCGGCACGTCCTATGCTGCCTGCTTCCGCACCAACGCCGACGGGCTGTTCCCCGACCTGCCGGCCGACACCGCCTGGGCGTCGGGCGCGTCGGACCAGCGGGTGTTCATCCTGCGCCGGCACCGCATGACGGTTGCCGTTGCCAACGAAACCGACCATCCGATGGACCTGGGCGCGCTGAACCGCGTGATCGCCACCGCCATCGCAACCCTCGCCTGAAGGAACCGTCCGCATGACCGTCCGCAATGTCGCCCGCGAAAAGCTGGAGCAGGGCCAACTCTCGCTGGGTGTCGGCGTGCGCATGACCCGCAGCGTCGAGATCGCCAAGGCCATGGCGGTGGCCGGCTTCGACTGGCTGTTCCTGGACATGGAGCACGGCGTGATGTCGCTGGAATCCTGCGCCCAGATCTCGGTCGCCGCGCTGGATGCCGGCATCGCCCCGATCGCGCGGGTGCCGTACGGGCAGTTCTCGATCGCGACGCGGGCGCTGGACAATGGCGCGATGGGCATCGTGATGCCGCATATCGACACCGCCGCGGAAGCGCGGGAGGTGGTGGAGAAGCTGAAATACCCCCCGGTCGGGCATCGCAGCATGGGCGGCACCGGGCCGCATTACGGCCTGGCGAAGGCCAGCGTCGGCGATGCCGCCCGCGCGCTGAACGGGGCCAACCTGACCGTGGTGATGCTGGAAACGCCCAGGGCGATCGAGAACGCGGACGAGATCGCGGCCGTGCCCGGCGTCGACGTCCTGCTGATCGGCACCAACGATCTGTGCGCCGAGATGGGCATCCATGGCGATTTCGGCAACGACCGCGTGGCCGACGCGTATGGCAAGATGATCGCCGCCTGCGAGAAGGCCAACAAGTTCCCGGGCATGGCCGGCATCTACAACGAGACGATCATGCCCCGCTATATCGGCATGGGCGCCCGCTTCATCCTGTCCGGGCAGGATGCGCAGTTCATGATGGCGGGGGCCACCGCGCGTACCGGCAGCCTGCGGAAGATGCATGGCGGCTGATCCGATGATGCCGATCGACATCTCGACCAGGGAGCGGGCGCGGTCTGAACCCCCCGCCTGTCTTCGCGGTCCCTAGCCGCTTGCGCCGGGAGCTCCGGCGTTGAACCCCGCCTGGACCTTGCGCACCGCGCGTCTGACCCTGACGCCGGTGAACGGGATCGACCTTCCCGACCTGCAGGCCATCAAGGCGGATCCCCGGGTTTTCGCCATCATGCTGGGCGGGGTCCGCAGCCCGGCGCAGTCGGCCGAGGAACTGGCCGAGGACGTGATCGCCTGGGGCGCCAACGGCTTCGGCATCTGGACGATCCGGGAAACCAGGCAGGGGGAAACCAGGCAGGGGGAAACCCGGCAGGGGGAAACCGGGCAGGGGGCGTTCGTCGGTGTCACCGGGCTGGAACGCCGCCCCGATGGCCGCGGGGTCGCGCTGCGCTTCGCCCTGTGGCCCGAGGCGCAGGGCCGCGGCCTGGCGCGCGAGGCGGCGCGGGCGGCGCTGCGCTTCGGCCATGACGATGCGCGCCTGGCCCGCATCGTGGCGGTCGCGCGGGCGACCAATTTCGCCTCGCGGATGGTGCTGGGTGGAATCGGGATGACCGAGCATGCCTGCTTCGAGCAGGGCGGTCACACCATGGTCCTGTATGAGAGCATCGTCGCCGGTGCTCCCGATCAGCCCGCCTGATCAGCCGGTTTGGGCGACCTGCTGGCGCATGGCGGTCAGCAGGGCGTCGATACTGTTGCCGTTCCGCTGCAGATAGGCCGCGTAGTCGCTGCGCTGGGTGATCCGCATCGACGTGCCCTCGGCGATCACGTCGATGATCCTGGGGTTGGCCTGCGGCTGCGAGATCACCCAGTCCACCGCCGCGGGGGCGTTGTTCGGGCGTTCGACGACGGTGGACACGATCTGCTCGTCGTCCTGGGCGCGGGACTTGCCCATCGAGAACTTCACGCCCTGGTATTCGCCGAGTTTGGCGGTGATGGAGGTGATGAGGACCTCGTGGAACAGGGACATGAAGGTCTTCTGCTGTTCGGCCGAGGCCTGGCGCCAGAAGCGGCCGAGGCAGAACCGGCCGACATGCTCGATATCGACCGCGCCCTCGATGATCCGTGCCAGGTCCTGGCGCTTCTGCTTGGGCGGGATGTTGCTGTTCACCACGGCGACCAGCTTGTCGCCGGTGGCCTTGATGAAGGCGCTGGCGCGGTCCGTTCCCTGCGCGCGTGCCGCGGGCCATGGCCACATTGCGGCGGTCAGCCCGGCCGAGGCGGAAAGGAGCAGGAAAGCGCGTCGGTCGATCATGCCTGTCATGGACTCCGTCAGCGGGGGGGCGGGTTGATTTCTTGCCCGGCCCGTTGCGGGAACCATACCGGGATCGTGGCGCGGTTGTCTTCTCGCAGGTTCTTGAGCTGCGAGGCGCGGTACTGGCGGAACAGGCTGCGGAACGTCGCGTAGGGGTCCAATGCCGTTTTCTTGATCTGGTCGATCGGGTCCAGCACCTTCTCGCGCTGGTTCAGCGCGTTCAGGCCGAACCGCGTCCACGACAGCGCGGTCACCACCGTGCCTTGCCCCACCCATTTGAACGGATCGGCCACCGTGTCGACGGCGAAGCCGGTGGCGTCGCGCGGGTTGGTCGGGCCCAGGATGGGCAGGAACAGGAACGGCCCTTCCTCGACCCCCCAATTGGCCAGCGTCAGCCCGAAATTCGCGTCATGGCCGCGGTAGCCCAGGCCGGAGGCGACATCGAAGAAGCCCAGAACGCCCGCGGTCGTGTTGATGAAGAACCGCATCGTGGTGTCGCCGGCGCGCCGCGGCTTGCCTTCCAGGATGTCGTTGCCCAGCCGCACGGGGGTGGCCAGGTTCGACAGCATGTTGTCGACGCCGGTCCGCACCTCTCCGGGTACCGCCCAGCGATAGGCCTGCGCGGCGGGCTTCAGGATCACCGTGTCGATGCCGTTGTTGATCGCGTAGAAGACGCGGTTCGTGGGTTCCAGCGGGTCGTTGGTTTCCCTGAACTCGGCGACCGCCTCGGGGTCGTCCGCCGGCGGCGGGGTGGCGCAGCCGGTCAGGCCGGCCGTCAGCAGCAGGGCGGCGAGCGCGGAATGCAGGGGCCGAGGAGACAGGCGACGAAGGGAGCGGGCAGCGCGCATCAGTTTCCTCGGGGGCAGGGCCGGAGCCGGCCCATCGCCGGCCGAATCCAGAAAATGCGGCACCGCCGCCGACCCAGCCAGGCCGGGTGGCCAGGCCGGATGAGTCGCGCACGCTACCGGATCGCTTTATGCAGCATTCACGGGGGCTGTTGCAACGGACGGCGTGCGGACCGTGTCGCGGCCGGGTGCACGCAACGCTTGCAACGGCGGGCGATTCCGGGGAATGGAACCGCCATGACCGACCAGACCCAGACCGACGGGGTGCCGACGCTGCAGCGCTGGCTCACCGGCCCGCGATTTTCCGCCTTGCCAGCCCGCGCGGCGACGCAGCCGCCGCCCAAGCTGTCGTTCGAGTTCTTCCCGCCGCGGACCGAGGCGCTGGAACAGCAGCTATGGGCCTGTATCGAGCGTCTGGCGCCGCTGGCGCCGCGCTTCGTCTCGGTCACCTACGGCGCCGGCGGCACCACGCAGGCCCGCACCCATGCCACGGTGGCCCGGATCGTGCGTGAAACCGCCCTGGTGCCCGCGGCACACCTGACCTGCGTCGGCGCCACCCGCGACGAGGTCGACGCGGTCGCCCGCCAGTACTGGGAGGCCGGGGTGCGCCATATCGTCGCCCTGCGCGGCGATCCGCCGCCCGGCACCGCCTATCAGCCGCATCCCGGCGGGTATGCCTTCGCCGCGGACCTGATCGCGGGCCTGCGCCGCGTGGCCGGGTTCGAGATCTCGACCGCCGCCTACCCCGAGACGCATCCGACCGCGACCAGCCCCGGGGCCGACCTCGACAACCTGAAGCGCAAGCTGGATGCCGGGGCGACCCGTGCGATCACCCAGTACTTCTTCGACACCGATACCTATCTGCGCTTCCTGGACCGCTGCCTGGCCGCCGGCATCACCGCGCCCATCGTGCCCGGGATCATGCCGGTGTCGAACTATGCGCAGGCGGCCCGGTTCTCCGCCATGTGCGGGGCGAGCGTGCCGGCGTGGATGGGGCAGCTGTTCGAGGGCACCGAGGAGGACCCGGAGACCCGGCGCATGGTCGGCATGGTGGTGGCCGCCGAACAGGTGCGCCTGCTGCAGGCGAACGGGGTGGACGAGTTTCACTTCTACACCCTGAACCGTCCGGACCTGACCTATGCGATCGCCCACATCCTGGGGGTTCGCGCCGCGGTTTAGCCGTGCGGTCGCACGGGTATCAGCCGTGCGACCGCAGGGGTACAAGGTGCGCGGGCACCTCGTCAGCGTTCGCGGGATGTTCTATACGTGGATGGCATGAGCGATTACCTGGCGCGTCTCAATCCCGAACAGCGTGCGGCGGTGGAAACCGTCGACGGCCCGCTGCTGGTGCTGGCCGGGGCCGGCACCGGCAAGACCCGTGTGCTGACCACCCGCTTTGCCCATATCCTGCTGACCCGGCGCGCCTTTCCCAACCAGGTGCTGGCCGTCACCTTCACCAACAAGGCGGCGCGGGAGATGC
>CAYZKM010000203.1:0-7918 GCA_964478525.1 uncultured Bifidobacterium sp. | reverse complement strand
AGAGGGGCGGACGTCCCTCCCCATGCATCTTCGCGCGCCGGCGTCGCATCACCTCGTGGCTCTCGGGCGTCCCGTCGTGCCAGCTGCCGAACCACCGGTCCAACGGCACCGTGCCGTCACCGCCGTAGTTACACTCGAAGTACCGGTGATGCAGATAGTGAAAGTACCGCTGCCCGATCCCGTATACGTTGTTCCGTTTCGTCAGCAGCTTGTGGAACCCGACATGCCCCAGCGCCGGTGCCAGGCCCGTCTGCTGCACATGAAAGATCGCATGCAGCGGATGCGACACCACGACCCAGTGCAGCAGGATGCCACTGAAATACAGCACATGCTCGACCGGATGCATCGACATCCCCGACCACGGCCCGATATCGGTGTTCTTGTGATGCAGCGCATGGAACGACCGATACAGGACGCCATAGTGCAGCAGACGATGGATGAAATAGAAATGCGCGTCCCGGATCATCGGAATGGCGCAGAACAGCACCACGAAGTAGATTGGATGCGCTTCCCAGTTCAGCATCGGGATATACCCGTTGGCGAACGCCCACAGCGTCACGACCTCGTACGCCGTCCAGATGCCGACGCCGCTGACCGCGGTCCAGAACACATTCTCCCGCACCTGGCTGCCGAACAGGAAACGGCGGTGCATCGCCGTCGGCTCCCGCCGGTTCAGCATGTATCGCGTGCCCTGTGCCTTGCGGATGTAGAAGCGCAGATGCAATCCGCCATACACCAGCACCGTCAGGGCCAGGTTGCGGGCATAGACGAACCCGACCCAGTCCCACTGGAACGTCGCCATGCGCTCCAGCGCGGGCGTCAGGGCGAACCAGGTCAGGATCGCCATGCCCATGTACAGGATGTTCAGCGGCAGGAAGTATCCCGGCACACCGAACAGGAACCGCAACAGCGCGGCCGGCTGCGGCGGCCAGACGAACACCGGCGCCGCCCGGATCGGGGTGGCGGGCGGCGCGTCACGATGGCCGGACAGGACGTCTTCCATGATTCCAGACATGGTCGGGTCTCCTCCCCGTTGGGCGCCTGGCTCAGATGGCCAGGTCCTTGGTGTTGTAGTCCCGGATCACTCGGTCGAACGTCTCGGGCGTGCAGCGGAATTCGTCTTCCCGGCCCGCGAAGGGCTGGTATCGGAACACCGGCTCGTCCGGAAACGCCTGGTGCCGGGCATCGATCGCCACCTGGATCACGGCGGACCGTTCGAACACGCGCTGTTCGTCATGGATCGCGCCGGTATGGGCGACCGACAGCGCCGCCTTCTGCCCCAGCACGGATTTGCGCCGGTGGAACCCGAACGTCAGAGAGATCCGCAGATCGGGCGAGCTGTTGGCAAACGATCCATGCACCATCTGGCGGTTGACCATGGTCACGTCCCCCGCCTCGCACACCAGAGGCACCGCGCCGGGCAATTGCTCGCTGCCGCCATTGGCCTGCACCATGGCCTTGATATCGGCCTTGCCCAGCTTGTGTGACCCCGGCAGCACCCACAGGCAGTTGCCCACCGTGGCCGGGTAAAGCTGGACCTGGAAGTTGAAGCCGTGGATGCCCTCGTCCCAGTCAGGGGCGTTCCAATGGGTCACCCCGTCCTGATGCCAGGCGACCGACCCGCCCAGACCCGGCTGCTTGACGAAGATCGCATCGTTGAACGGTACAAAATCGGTGCCGTTGATCGACTGCGCCGCGGCGAGCAGCTTCGGATGCCCGTACAGGCGCAGGCCGGACGGCATGGCCTGGCACATGGCATACATCAGGAACACCACATGCTCGGGCGCGCCGGCGTCGGGCTTCGGCTGTGCCATCTGCGCGGGATGGCGCCCGCCCAGCGCGTCCGTGCCGCCCCACGGGTCCGCCAGAGGCCGGGTGAACCGATAGGGCAGACGGGCGAAGTCGATACCCAGGGCAGGCCGGCCCTGCGCGTCCACCTTTGCCTCGGGCCCCACCGGCGCGCGGGCCAGCATGGTCTGGGCGTCGGCGCGCAGGGCGGCGATCTCGGCCGGGTCAATGACGCCGGTGAAGACGTAGTAGCCATGGCGCCAGTACGCGGCCTGGATGTCGGGATGCAGCGCGCCCTGATCGGTCAGCCGCAGCGGCCCGCGATTGCCGATCCGGTCCCCGATCCCCACCCCCGCCGCCCGGTACGCCGCCATCCCGGCATCGTGCTCGGCTCGCGACAGGGATGCGGGGCGCGTCACCGCGTCGGGCATGTCGTTCATGGTACGGGTCCCCTCTCGATTTCCGGCATCGTCGCCGACAACGCCAGGCCGGCGCAAGCGGCGCCGCGGGCGGTCAGCCGACCGTGTCGTAGACCTCTCGCCACCGCCGGATCGCGTCGATATGGGCGTCGACGGTGGTCAGGTTCGCGCCCATCGTCACCACCGAGATATGGCTGCCCCCGGCGGCGCGCCAGCCCGCGATATCACCCGGCCATTGGTTGTCACCACGGTTGTATTGCTGGATCGCCTCGAACCCGAAGGCGCCGGCATCGCGGCCGAGTTCCCGCAGCCGAGCGGTGATTCGGGCCTTCAACTGCACGGCCTCGGTCTGCGTGCGCCCGGCGAACATGAAGCCGTCGCCGATCCGCGCGGCGCGATCATAGGCCGCATCGCTGAATCCGCCGAACCACAGCGGGATACTGCGCTTTGGCCGGGGCAGGATGCCGGCACGATCGATCCGGTGGTCGGAATCCTGGTGATCGACAATGGGCTGTTCCCACAGCTTGCGCAGCAGGGCCACCTGCAGTTCCTGCCGCTTGCCGCGACGGCGGAAATGTCCGGGCATTTCCAGCCCATCATATTCCACCCAGTTCCAGCCGACACCGATGCCAAGGCGCAGCCGGCCATCCGAGAACAGGTCGACATCCGCGGCCTGCTTGGCGAACAGCGCAGTCTGCCGCTGTGGCAGGATGATCACGCCGGTGGCCAGGCCGAGCGTCTTGGTGACACCGGCCAGATAGGCGAAGGTCACCAGCGGTTCGTGGAACGGGTCGTTTTCCTTGTACGGACCGGTCAGTTTCGGTTCCCGTCCGGCATGGACCGCGCCCAGGACGTGATCGTACAGGACGATATGATCATAACCCAGATCCTCGGCCGCCTGCGCGAATGCCTTGACCGCGCCTGTGTCGCCGCCAAGCTCGATCTGCGGATAGACAACACCTGCCTTCATCGCTCGTGTTCCTTGCTTCCGATACGCCGCCGATGATGGTCCCGGGCCGGCGGTGCCGCAATCGGCGTGTTGCCCCGACGCGGGGCGGCGGTGCAGGGTGGCGCCATGGCCGAGACCGCGCTTTATCCCGCTGTAAAGAACTTCCTGGAACAGGCTGGCTTCGACGTGAAGGGTGAGGTCAACGGCTGCGATGTCGTCGGCCTGAAGGCTGATGGGTCGGTTCATGTCGCGATCGCCGAGCTGAAGGAAACCTTGAGTTTGGAACTGGTGCTTCAGGCGGTGGACCGGCTGCGGATCGCGGATGAGGTATGGCTGGCGGTGCCGGCAACGCGCCGGGGCCGTGACCGCGATGGCAGGGCGCACCGGCTGTGCCGCCTGCTTGGCGTCGGATTGCTGGCTGTGACGGTGTCGCGAAGCCATGTCGAGGTTCTGGCCGACCCCGGTCCCTACATGCCGCGCCTGGACAAGCGGCGCAGATCCCGCCTGCTGACGGAACACGCCCGGCGTGTCGGGGATCCGGCCACGGGTGGCTCGACCCGCCAGCCGATCATGACGGCCTATCGCCAGCAGGCGCTGGCCTGCGCCGCGCTGCTGCGCGCCGGCTGCTGCCAGCCGCGAGCCCTGCGGCCTGCGGTGCCCGAGGCCGCACGCATCCTGCAGCGCAACGTCTACGGCTGGTTCGAGCGTGTGGGCCGCGGCACCTACAGGCTGACCACGCAGGGAGAGGCCGCGCTGATCCGTTGGCCTCAGCCTGTGACGCGACCTGGCTGAATCGGCGCATCCGCCAGGCTTGCTGCCTGATCCCGGCCGGGGAATACTCGTGGGCACGGGCAGGGACCAACCCTTCCACAGGAAACGATGATCGTGGGCACGCAACCGGTCCGCGTCCAGGCAGCAGGAGACAGCATGGTGACCACAGCGATCGAGCCGAAAGGTGCGCTGGACCAGGCGACGCTGGGCGCGCTGCGCGACGGTGTCGCCGCCGTGCTGGCGGAACGAAGTGCCAGCACGGAGCTGCATGCTTTCATCGACGGCAAGAATGCGCTGGATACCGCATTGTGGGCGGAAGCCGCCAGCCTGGGCTGGCTGGGCGTCGGCATCCCCGAGCAATATGGCGGCCTGGGCATGGGCGAGCAGGGTCTTGCCATCCTGCATGGCGAGATCGGGCGGCAGGCCGCGCCCGGGCCGTTCATCAGCACATTATCAGCCGCACAGGTGATCGCCGAGGCGGGCGACGAGGCAGCCCGGACCGCCTGGCTGCCGCGCCTGGCAGCCGGTGAGATCAGCGCCGCGGTGCCGGTCAACCTGGATGCGACCGCACTCACTCGTTCCACCGCCACCATATCCGGGACCCTGCGCTGCCTGGGCGCGCCGAACGCCGCGTTCGTCCTGGCGCCGGTGGGCGATGCCTGGGCGATCATCGCGCTGGCCGGTGCGGCCGTCAGCCCGGTCGCGGGCTGGGACCGCACCCGCCAGCTGATCGATGTCCACCTGACCGATGCGCGGCCGGCCGCGATGTTGCCTGCTGGCACCAAGCAGATTCTCGGCCGGGAGATGGCGCTGGCAATCGCGGCCGATAGTGCCGGCGGGGCGCGGTCCATCACCGAACGCACGCTCGACTACATGAAAGCCCGCCAGCAATTCGGCCAGCCGATCGCGGGGTTCCAGGCGCTGAAGCATCGCGCCGCCGACCTGGCCACGCGCCTGGCGGTGATGGACGAGCTGGTCGCGCACGCGGTGGAGCGCGCCATCGCCAACGAACCCGACGCCGATCTGTGGGCCGCGCTGGCAAAGACCGAGGTGACGGAAGCCTGCGTGTTCGTCACCACCGATTGCGTCCAGCTGCACGGCGGCGTCGGCTTCACCTGGGACTTCGACCCGCACATCTTCCTCAAGCGTGCGCGGCTGAACGAGGTTCTGATCGCGTCGAACCTCGCCCTGCGCGATCAGGCCGCCGACGGGCTGACCGTGCTGACACGTGCCGGACGTTCCGCGCTGGAGCTGGGACAATGAGCATTCTCGACAAGCAGGACGACCTGCCCGCATTCCGCCAGGCCATTCGCGACTGGCTGGCCGAAGTCGTGCCGCCCGACTGGAAGGCGCGCATGGTCCGCGCATCGCACGATGACTTCGTCGCCTTTCAGCGCTGGTGGTTCGCGGAACGGAACAAGGTCGGCCTGGGCGTTCCGCACTGGCCGAAGGAATATGGCGGCGCCGGCCTGTCGCTGCGGCACCTGGTCGCCATCGCCGACGAAATGGCGCGTGCCGATGCGCCGCAGGCGCGCATCTTCACCATCTCGTTGATCCACATGCCCGGCACGCTGCTGCCGCACGGCACCGAGGAACAGAAGCGCCGCTATCTGCCGGGTGTGGCAAAGGGTGAACTGTGGTGCCAGGGATTCTCGGAGCCCAATTCCGGGTCCGACCTTGCGTCGTTGCGCACTCGTGCCGTACGCGATGGCGACCATTTCGTGGTCAACGGCCAGAAGATATGGTCGTCGTCATCGATGTATGCCGATTGGTGCCTGCTGCTGACCCGCACCGATCCGGCAGCGCAGAAGCATCGCGGCATCACCTACTTCATCATGGACATGCGCACACCCGGTGTGGAAGTGCGTCCGATACGCCAGGCCAACGGTCGGGCGGAGTTCGGAGAGCTGTTCCTGACGGATGTCAGGATACCTGTGGAGAACATGATCGGTGCCGAGAACAACGGCTGGCGCATCGCCCAGGCCACGCTCGGCTCGGAACGTGGTGTGATCGCCTTCGAGGGCGCCGAACGCCAGCGCTACGAGATCGAGGCATTCTATCGCCGATCCGTCGAAAACGATGCGGCCTGGCTGAAGGATTCCCAGTTGCGACGGGAGTTCATGAGCTTCCTCGCAGAGATGCAGGCGGGCCGGCGGCTGCTGCGCAAGGTGCTGGAGGAGCATGAGAAGCCGGATGCGTCGGCAAGCGTGCTGCCATCGATCATCAAGCTGTCGGTCACGGTGCTGCGCCAGAAGATCTGCTCGTTCATGACCCGGATCGCCGGCGTCGACGGGCAGGAGTTCGCCATGCTGGCCGAGGAACCGTTCGGCAGCCCGATGTTCGAATTCCTGAGCGCGTTCTCCGGCACGATCGCCGGCGGCACGAACGAGATCCAGCGCAATATCGTCGCCGAACGCGGCCTGGGCATGCCGCGGGTGTGAACGCGGTTCAATCCTGTTCCAGCCTTGCTCGTTCGGCGGCCGCCGCCCGCGCGGCTTTCGTCCTGCGCCCTTCTTTCCAGTACAGCACGAACGCCGCGATCGTCGGGCCGATCACCACAAGCTTGAAGGCAATCAGCAATACGCCCAGCGGCCAGCCGTCGTATTCGAGCGGCAGTTTCCATTGCAGGGCTTCATTGATCTTGAGTATCGGGATCGCATCCAGGAAGTGCCAGACGAAGAAATCCATCAGGCGCCCATGCAGCGATGCGGGATCCGTCGCGCCGGTGCCGGCGGGCAGCCGCAGGGCGGCGACACCGGCCTCGACCGCAAGCGTCGCGCATGCCGCGAAAAACACCGAGGCGATCGCTGCCAGGTTGAACGCGTACAGGAATGGCGCCCAGGCGTGCAGGTCGGTCAGCCAGGTGAATGAATCCTTGCGCGCCTCGGGCCAGGCGAGAATCCACAGCATGCCCCCGAGGGCCAGCCCCCAGATCGCCAGCACCGTCGCCTGCAGCCAGAGCGGCATGGCGAACAGCCCGCCGCGGACCAGCCAATAGGCCAGGCCCACCGGACCGGCGATGCTCAGCAGCAACGGCATCACCCGTTCCCACAGCGCGAAGAACCCGTCGACGACCCGGTTGAACCGTGGATAGCGGTCCGACAGAACGGCAATCAACGTGATCGTTGCCGCAACCACCGCAATGCTCGCGGCAACGCGGATGTTGCCCCAGGTCAGCAGCAGTCCGGTCAGAAATCCGCCCAGCGCAGAGGAAAACGCAATCAACAGAAATGGCATCGGTAGCCCCCGGAAATGCCGATCACCGTCCGGCCGGCGGGAAGAACCGGTTTTCGGGCCGCGGCAGGCCGAAATGTTCGCGCAGGGTCGCGCCCGCATAGTCGTTGCGGAAGATACCACGACGTCGAAGCACGGGGATCACGTGTGTCACGAAGTCATCCAGCCCGGCCGGCATCGTCGGGAACATGATGTTGAACCCGTCGGCAGCATCCGTTTCCAGCCAGGCCTGCATCGTATCGGCAATCTCGTGCGCGGTGCCGACGAATTCCAGCCCGCCGAAGCCGCCCATCATGCGGGCAAGCTGACGGACCGTCAGATTCTGCCGGCGCGCCATCGCGACAAGCGTATCGCGCTGGCTCTGGCTTTGGTTCGATGGTGGTATCTCCGGCAATGGCGCGTCCAGATCGAACCCGGCGGCATCGGTGCCCAGCCGGATCGACAGGTTGGGCAGCCCGCTTTCGGGATGCACCAGGCTGTCCAGCAAGGCCTTCTTTTCCCGGGCCTCCTCGCCGGTGCGCCCGACGATCACCATCGCACCAGGCAGTATCTTGCAGTGATCGGCAAGGCGGCCGCACCCGGTCACGCGCGCCTTGACGTCCTGGTAGAACGCCCTCGCGTCCTCGATCGTCCGGCTGCTGGCGAACACCACCTCGGCGGTCTCGGCGGCGAATTGCCGCCCTGCCTCGGAAGCGCCGGCCTGCACGATCACCGGCCAGCCCTGCACCGGGCGGGCGATGTTCAGCGGGCCGCGCAC
>CAYZKM010000202.1:1124-7952 GCA_964478525.1 uncultured Bifidobacterium sp. | reverse complement strand
CGTCCAGTTCGCGCAGGGTTTCCAGCAGCGGCACGACGTCCAGCGGTTCGGCGGTCACGCGCGACAGTTCGGCGTCCAGGCGCGATGCGTCCGACACGTCGGAAATCAGCCGGTCCAGGCGCATCACGTCCTGGCCGATGATCGACAGAAGCTGGCGCTGACGCGCCGGGTCCTCGATGCGGGGCAGGGTCTCGATGGCCGAGCGGATCGACGATAGCGGGTTCTTGATTTCGTGGGCGACGTCGGCGGCGAAGCGCTCGATCGCGTCCATGCGCGCCCACAAGGCGGTGGCGGAATCGGTCAGCGCGTTGGCCAGTGCCCCGATCTCGTCGCGGCGTCCGGCCAGGGATGGCGGCACGCTGCCGGTGCGCCCCTGGCCTTCCCGCATGTCGGCGGCGGCGCCGGCCAGGCGCAGGATCGGGCGGGCGATCGTCAGCGACAGGTACCACGACAGCAGCACGGTGACGGCCAGCGCCATGCCGAACAGCGCCAGGATCGACATGCGCACCGTGAACAGCCCGGAATCGACCTCTCGCGCCTCTCGGGTCAGAGAGATGATGCCGACGGTCTTCTTGTCACGCTCCACCGGCACCGCCACCGTGACCAGCAGGCGGTTGTCGCGGGTGCGGCGGATATAGGGCGGGGTCTCGCGGCTTTGGTTGGAACTGGAAAGCCGCAGCTCCTCCTTCACGTCGGGCTGCCAGTCCGCACCACCGGCGCCGGCGGGGGCATCCACCAGCGGCACCGGGCGCTTGGACGGCAGCAGGCCCATCACCTCGTCATACGCCCAGGTGATCCACGACAGCAGAGCCCCCTGGTCCGGCAGCGGGGGCAGGGGGTCGGTGCTGACGACGCCGCCGGGCCCTTCCCGCAGGCGCGAATCGGCCAGGACCGCGCCATCGGGTGCGTACAGCCTGGCCTGGGCGTCGGGGGTGGGCTCGGTCAGGCGGCGCAGCAGCGACCGCGCGACTTCGGGCACCAGGCGGGGATTGTCCGGATCGGTGGTGCGGACCGCGCTTTCGCCCAGCGCCCCGGCGAAGACGCGGGCCTGTTCACGCAGCGCGCCGACCTGCGCTTCCAGCAGGCCGTTCTGGTACTGGTCCAGGTACAGCAGGGCCACGACCAGCAGCGCGAGCGGCAGGGCGTTGACCAGCAGGATGCGCCGCAGCAGGGGGGAGACCCATTTCGGCCGGAACCGCCCCTGCGCGGCGGGGGAGGCCATGAGGCCCCCGAGGATACCGCTGTCGGGCAATCAATGTTCCTTGTATCGATAACCGATGCCGTACAGCGTCTCGATATGGTTGAAGTCGTCGTCCACGGTGCGGAACTTCTTGCGCACGCGCTTGACGTGGCTGTCGATCGTGCGGTCATCGACATAGATGTTGTCGCCATAGGCCGCGTCGATCAGCTGGTCGCGGTTCTTCACCATGCCGGGCCGCGCGGCCAGTGCCTTCACGAGAAGGAATTCGGTGACCGTCAGCTGGATATCCTGGCCGCGCCAGGTGCATTGGTGCTTGGTCTCGTCCAGCACCAGCTCCCCGCGCGTCATCACGCCAGTCGGCGCCGCGCCGGATCCCTCCGCTCGGCCGGCGTCGTTGCGGCGCAGCAGGGCACGGATGCGCTCGATCAGCAGGCGCTGGCTGAACGGCTTGCGGATATAGTCGTCGGCACCGAGGCGCAGGCCCATCAGCTCGTCCACCTCCTCGTCCTTCGAGGTGAGGAAGATGACCGGCATGGAACTGCGCTGGCGCAGCCGCTGCAACAGCTCCATCCCATCCATGCGGGGCATCTTGATATCCAGCACCGCGAGGTCGGCGGGGCGGGCGTTCAGGCCCTGCAAGGCGCTCTCGCCGTCGGTGAAGGTGCGGACCTGGAAACCTTCCTGCTCCAGCGTCATCTGCACGCTGGTCAGGATGTTCCGGTCGTCGTCGACCAGGGCGATGGTGTGCTTCGCGGTACTGTCCCGAGGGGCTACGGTCATGTGTGCGGTCCATCCTGCTGCTGGCGGGGACGTTGGCACCCAATTGTGGCGTATTGCGGACGGGAGGTGAACAGAAGATGGCATCCGACGAGCAGGACGATTCGCCCGCCTGGGCATCGCGCAAGCTGCTGCGGGCGGCGCGTGGCGGGACGCTGGCGACCGCATTGCACGGGCAGCCTTTCGCCACGCTGGTGACGCCGGCGGTCTCGGCCGATCTGTCGGTGCTGCTGCTGCTGTCGGACCTGTCGGAGCATACGCGGCATCTGCGGGCGGAACCCCGGTGCTCGGTGCTGGTGGCCGGGGCGCCGGTGGCGGCGAATCCGCAGACCGCGCCGCGTGTGACCGTGACGGGGCTGGCCGGGGTGGATGACGATCCGGAGCTGAAGGCGCGATTCCTGGCGGTGCATCCGTATGCGGCGCTGTATGCCGATTTCGGCGATTTCCACCTGTGGCGGATCCGGCCGGCGGGGGCGCTGTTCGTGGGCGGATTCGCGCGCGCAGCACGGGTGAAAGGGGCCGAGTTGCTGCCCGACCCGGCGGCGGTTGCGGCGATCGGGGCGGCGGCGGGGGACATCATCGGCCACTGCAACGCGGATCACCCGGACGCGATGGCGGCGATTGCCGGCGGCGGCGGGGATTGGCGCATGGTGACGGTGGATGTCGATGGCTGCGACCTTGCGCAGGGGGAGATGGTGCGGCGGGTGGCGTGGTCGGCCCCGGTGGGCGATCCCGGCGGGGTCAGGGCCGAGCTGGTCCGGCTGGCGCGCCTGGCGCGGGCGTAGCGAACGGCCTGGAGGTTTCGGCCTGGTGACAATCGGGCATCGAAATGTCATGATCCTGGTCTTCCGTTGTTCCAAAGTGCTGAACAATCGAGGGGAGGGACGGTGCCGGGCACGCATACGGTCGGGGATGTCATCCGCCAGTTTCTGCCGCATGGCAGCAAGCATCGGCCTGGCAGCGCACCGGATGGCGAACCGGACTGGTCCGAGTGCCCCGAATGGCCGCCCGACGTCTTCGCTGTCGTTGCAACGATCGTCGAGCAATCCGATTGCTATAGCTGCATCGGCGCCGATATCGGAAGCCCCGCCGGATTGAAGGCGCAACGGTCCTGGAACGACGAAGCACGTGAGCTGGGCCGGTTCTGGGCGAGCACGCTTGGTGTGCCGAAGGCCGTCGAGGAATTGTGGCGGCAACTGCAGGACCATCAGGACAAACCGCTGCATCATCGAAACAGCGGGTCGAACGGCAAGCGTCAGAATCCGATGCGGCTGCTGGACTGGGAACGCCTGGCATTGCGGCTTCTTGCCGTCGCCGACGAGGCAGGGCGCGGATTTGGCTGGGCCTACCCCGTCGAGCCCGATCCTGACCCGACCGTGCCAAATCTGCGCAATCGGTACAGCAGTTCCGCCGCGAGGTTTTTCCTTGAGGAGTTCCTGGAGCGCGTCGAAAAGAAAAAACCGCCAAGCTATCTGCCGTACCTTCCCAACAGTATCTGCAGCCTGGTGTCACCTGGATTGGCGTGCGTGCAGCCGAAATCGAATACCCCGCAGATGGGATGCACCATGCGTGCCCTGTCCCATCACCTTGCGCTGCTGCCCAGTGTCGGGATCGCGGAATCGGAATGGGTCGTGCGCCTGACGGAGCCTTTGCGTGGCGAGGGGGTCGAGGACGATCCCGGTTCGCTGAATGTGCTCGTAGTGCCATTCCCCTACGAGGTGCATGGCCGGGACTTCCTGGTCGCCGCGGCAGCGGATCACCAGAACGACGGTCTGTTTTCGATGCGGCAAGGATGGCTGCATCCCATGCGGGGGAGGCGCCTGTCCGCCAAGCTGTTGACGGCGTTCGTGGTGCAATTGATCGAGGCTGCGCAATCCGAGGTGCCACGGATCGATATCGTTGTTTTCCCGGAACTCGCGTTGACGAACAATCTGGCGGAAGGTCTGGCCAAGGGACTGGTCGGCCACTTCCAAACCCTTCGATCCAAACAGAAATGTGCGACGTGGCTGGGTCCGGACCTGCTGATCTGCGGAACGAATGGCGATCGGGGCAATCAGAATCTCGCGATGACCTACATACTCGACGCGGGACTTGCCTACGGACTGCCGCAGAGCAAGCACCATCGCTGGCGGATCGACGGCAATCAGATCAAGTCCTACCACCTGGGCCACGCATTCAATCCGATGCGCCGGTACTGGGAGAAAATTCCGCTTCGGGAGCGGCATCTTCGTTTCGTTGTCAATCGCAACCACGAGGTGATCGCCGCGCTGGTCTGCGAAGACCTGGCGCGGGCCGATCCGGTCATGCCGTTGCTGAATGCGATCGGCCCCAACCTGGTTGTCGCCCTGCTGATGGATGGACCGCAACTGATCAGCCGCTGGCCTGGCCGATATGCGACGGTTCTGGCCGATGATCCGGGAGCCGCCGTGCTGACGGTCACGAGTCTCGGGATGGTCAAGCGCTCCCGCGCGCCGGACCGACCCATGCCGGGTGACAATGGGCGGCGATGTGTCGCCATCTGGCGTGAGCCTGACCAGCGGGCGCATGAACTCGACCTTCCCGATGGCGCCCATGCGCTGGTGCTGGCCTTGACCAGCCATCCGGCCCGGCAGGTCGCGCTTGACTTGCGTGACGACGCGGATATGGCGTTCCGTCTGGAACTGTCGGCGGTGCGCCCGATCCGTCTGACGCGTCCGCCGGCTTGGCTCGCGCGCGAAACATGACGAAATCCTTGACATTATTGTCAAAGTCGTCTACACGCGCCGCTCCGCCTCTCGGTGTTGCCCGTGCGGCAAGAGGTGCGGCTTCCATGCGCTGTCGGAGAGATGTGACATGATCGGATACAAATATTTATCCGCCCGTGACGCAATGACGGCCCGAATCGGCCGTGGTCTCTTCACAATCTGCTACCATATTTCCCGATAAGATGTTGAAGAGGATGGGCTGACGATCATGCCGACCTTCGAGAAATACGGCTGGTTGAACAACCCACCCGAGAAACTGGTAGAAAATTTACGAGCCCAGGTCCAGGCGCTTCGGCAGGAAGGGGACGACAAGCTTTTCGCGAAGCTACGGGGTACGAACCCCCCCGACCAGGACCGGAAAGGCGCAAGCGTCAAGAATTCCGGCGGACAAACGAAGCGATCCGCCTGAAACGGCGTTGCGGCCACCGTCCCCATCGCGATGCTGACGGGTAACCGGATACCGCTCGCCCGACGCCCCCCTCCCCGATGCCCCGTGGAACCTGATGCTGCAACTCCGCCCGAACTGCGAATACTGCGACAAGGACCTTCCGCCGCACGCGGCCGATGCCCGCATCTGCAGCTATGAATGCACGTTCTGCGCCGACTGCGTCGACACCGTCCTGTCCAATGTCTGCCCCAACTGCGGCGGCGGCTTCGTGCCCCGGCCGATCCGCCCGCATACCCCGCGTCGATCGGGCGTGTGCCTCGACAATCAGCCGGCCTCTACCCAGCGGGTCCATCTGAAGAAGGACCGCGCCGAGGTCGCCGCCTTCGTCCGCGCGATGCGCGACATCCCGCCCGCCGAACGCTAGGCCGGCATCCGCTTCAGCTACATCTGTCCGGCCGGCACCAGCATCAGCTCATCCGCCAGCCTCTTCTGCGCATCACTCAGCACGCCGTACAACGCCCTGGCCGGCGGGGCGACGGATTTCAGCGCCTCCAGCCGAGCGGACTGCATCTCCAGCATGGCATCGAGCCGGGTGGGGAGAGTGGTGGGAAGGTGGTCGCCGGTGTGCACGGCGCGGATGGCAAGGACGGTCTGGGCGTTCTGCCGCAGCGAATCGGCAAACGCCGTCCACTGGGTCATCTGCGCCTCGGTGATTCCCAACTCGGCCTTCAGGAAGGCGATCCGCCCTTCGACATGGCTGGTCGGAAACAGATCCATCCGGTGATGCGCCATGGCCATCATCCCGGGCATCGGCATCATCCCGGTCATGCCGGAGATGATCACTGGCGACGGCCCGGACCGGGTCGCGGTTGCGCTCGGCTGGGCCTGCGCAACCGCGGCGCCTGCCGACAAGGAGGCGGCCAGGGCGGCGGTGGCCAGGGCGGCTGCGGTCAGGGCGGTGCGGACGATCGATGTCATGCGGGTTCCGATGCGGACGGTCCGAACGTGCGGCCCGGATTCGGCGGATCCCGGGCCGCGGCGGACATGGGATGGCGGGCGGCGATTTGCGACATGAAAACCCCGGCCGATCACGGGTGATTGAAGACCGCGCTCGCCGCGGCCGATGCGGCACGAGTCTGGGGGGCGGGGTACCCCGGTCGGCACATCGGCACAGAATCGGCCGTCCAACTGGATAGATCACCGTGGCGGGTTCCCGACCTCTTGCACAGCGTGGCCTTGCGGTGCATTGGAAAGGAAGAGAACCGTCCGGGCCGGCGAGCGGTTGATCCCGCGCGCGCTCCCCAGTGTGAAGGATAGACGCGGATGCGCCTTGCGGTGCTGAAAGAGCGGCGCGAAGCCGAAACACGTGTGGCAACGACGGCTGAAACGGTGAAGCGCCTGATCGGGCTTGGCCTGACCGTCGCGGTGGAAACCGGCGCGGGCGCGACAGCCTCGATCCCCGACAGCGAGTTTGCCGCCGCCGGCGCCGAGATCGCCGCCGATCCGGCCGCCGCGCTCGCCGGTGCCGGCATCGTTTTCGCGGTGCAGGCCCCGCTGCCCGCCGAACGGGCGCTGATCCCCCGCGGCGCCCTGCTGGTCTGCACCGCCGGCGCCTTCGCCGATCCCGACCTGGTGCCCAGCCTGGCCGCGGCCGGGATCGATGCGGCGGCGATGGAGCTGCTGCCACGCATCACCCGCGCCCAGTCGATGGACGTGCT
>CAYZKM010000202.1:0-1114 GCA_964478525.1 uncultured Bifidobacterium sp. | reverse complement strand
CACGACGCGGGCACAAAGCATGGACGTGCTGTCCAGCCAGGCGAACCTGGCCGGCTATCGCGCCGTCATCGAGGCCGCTGGCGCCTTCCCGCGCGGCTTCCCGATGATGATGACCGCCGCCGGCACCGTCCCGCCCGCCCGCGTCTTCGTCATCGGCGCCGGTGTCGCCGGGCTGCAGGCCATCGCCACCGCGCGACGGCTGGGCGCGATCGTCTCGGCCACCGATGTGCGGCCCGCCGCGAAGGAGGAGATCAAATCCCTCGGCGCGGCCTTCGTCGGCGTCGAGGATGACGAGACCGCCAGGCAGACCGGCGCCTATGCCGGCACCATGAGCGAGGCGTTCCGCCAGAAGCAGGCGGAACTGATGGCGACCACGGTCGCGAAGAATGACATCGTGATCTGCACCGCGCTGGTGATGGGCCGGCAGGCACCGGTGATCGTGACCGGGCCGATGGTGCAGTCGATGCGCCATGGCAGCGTCATCATCGACCTGGCCGCCGACGCAGGCGGCAACTGCGCCAGCACGGTCCCGGGGGAACTGACCGTCACCGCGAACGGCGTCACCATCCTGGGCTATCGCAACTGGCCCGGGCGCATTCCGGTCGCGTCGTCGTCGCTGTACGCGCGCAACCTGCTGACCTTCCTGACGACGTTCTGGGACAAGGACGCCAAGGCGCCAAAGCTGCCCGAGACCGACGATATCGTGAAAGGCGTGATGCTGACCCGCGGCGGGGCCGTCGTGCATCCGAACTTCCTGCCCAAACAGGCCGCCTGACGGCCGGAGAGACATAGCGATGAACCCGACCCAGTTGGCGGAAGAAGCCGCCCGTCTCGCCGAACGCGCCAGTCAGCTTGCCGAGCACGCGCAGTCGATGGCCTCCACCGTCGCCGCGGTGGCGCCCGAGGCGGAACCGTTCATCTTCCTGCTGGCCATTTTCCTGATGGCCTGCTTCGTCGGCTATTATGTGGTGTGGAACGTCACCCCGGCACTGCACTCGCCGCTGATGGCGGTGACCAACGCCATCTCGTCGGTGATCATCGTCGGCGCCATGCTCGCTACCGGTCTTGGTACCTCGGGCTGGGCCATGGGCTTCGGCTTCCTCGCCGTCGTGCT
>CAYZKM010000201.1:0-7979 GCA_964478525.1 uncultured Bifidobacterium sp. | reverse complement strand
CAAACACAAGGACGAGATTGCGGGCCGACCAGGAGATCAGGCGCGCGATCATGGTTGCGCCTCCGATGGCGTCAGACCGCGCAGCGCCGCCTTCAGATTGCTCTCGGCATCGATCAAGAAGTTCGCGGCGACAACGACACGATCGCCCTCGGCGATGCCTTGACGGATTTCCGTGAAGCCATTTCCGTGCAAGCCGATCTTCACGTCGCGCGGCTCGAACCTGCCCTCCCCGCGATCAAGGATCACCACCTGCGCGGTGCCACTATTGATCACCGCGCTATCGGGCACGGCAATGACGGGTGTGGCATCGGCCGAACCGATCCCCACTTCGGCATACATGTTGGGAAGCAGGACGCCATCGGGGTTCGCAATCTCGATCCGTACCCTGGTGGCCCGCGTGGCCTCACCGACCTGCGGATAGATCAGCGACACGCGTCCGGTCAGGCTGCGTTCCGGCAGGCTTCGGACACTGATCGTCACCGGTGCCCCGATGCGGACCGCACCGAGGTCGAACTCGGGCACGTCGGCCAGAACCCAGATGGTCGAAATGTCGGCGAGGCGGAACAGCACATCGCCCGGCGCCGCTTTCATGCCTTCGACGATATTGCGTTCCAGTACAACGCCATCGCGCGGCGCGCGCCACATCATTGACAGTGGTACCCTGCGCGTCCGCTCGATCTCGGCGATCGCCTCCGGCGGCAGCCCGAGATTTTCCAACCGCTGGCGGGCGCCGCCGGTTACGCCGTCGCGACCGCCGCTGTTGAGGTCGGTGAGGAACAGGGCGCCCGCGGCAGAAATGTCGGGTGAGTAGAGCCGGAGGAGTACCTGACCCTTCGTCACCCTGTCACCGGTCGTGACGTTCGCGACCTCATTGACGAACGCGTTGGTCCGGGTTGCGACCACGGAAATGCGTCGTTCGTCGAGTTGCACCATTCCCGGCACACGCACCAGTCCGCCGACGATCCGCCGCACGACCAGTTCCGATCGCACACCGGTCCGCTGGAGCTTGCCAAGCGATACCCGCATAACCGTGGCGCCATCATCCTCGCCGACGTGGACGGGGACGTAGTCCATGCCCATCGAGTCCTTTTTCGGCACGGGCGACGTATCGGGCAGACCCATCGGATTGCGGTAGTAGAGGATGCGTCGCGGGCCTGTCTGCCCGGTCGCCTCGGTTGTTGCCGGCGGTTTGTCCTCGAAGCTCACGTCCTCGCTGGCGCGAACAGGACGAAATGCTCGGCCGTCCGCTGTTTGGCGAGAGGTCGCTGAATAGACCGGTTTGCCGTCGGGGTCCTGATAGTAGATCACCGACCCGGTGCCGGGGGGCTGAGCCACAAGGGTCCCCTCGGCACCGAACCAATTGTGAAGGCCAGCGACCGGGATACCCCGGACGCCAGCCCAATAGCCTCCGCCCCCCGCCACCAGAACGGCGGCGAGGGAGAGACCTGTCAGGGCAAGCCGCTTCACGGCACGGCTTTCAGGACCAGCCTATTCTCGATCGTACCTGCCTCGCCCTGGACCTTGGCGCCGAGCGAAAGCCGCCAGCCGCCGGTCATCATCAGGTTGGTCTTGAAGCGATAGAGGCCCGGCTCGGTCGATGGCAGCGGCTCGATCGGCGCCGCCATCGTCTCCATGCCGTCAGGTGCCATGTCGATCCGGGTCGCGAAGATGACAGCGTCCGGAATCGCCTTACCGGATCGTTTGTCGACGAGCCGGACGGCGACGATAGCGCCGTTGCCCTGTTTGATGTCGGTCTGAACGAGCCGAAATTCGTAGTCCGTGATGTCGGCATAGGCGGTCGAGAAGGTCAGCGCGGAGAACACGGCCGCGAGCGCTGCGACAGTGGCACGCTTCATGGAAGAGGTTGTCATAATTGGAAATCCCAGAATCATCGATTACCGGGCGCATGGCCCGGCGTTTGCGCGGCCGGCGGCCACGCTCCCTCGGCCGCCCTGGAGTTGCCGGGCGGCACGAACCGGCACCGAGGTGCCGGCGATGTTCTAGGTTCGTGGCGGTCGGGCTGGCGGTTCTATCGACAGTGTGTCGCCCACCGTGTCCGTCCCCGGGCGGAAGGCATCACTCTGATCCCAAATAATGGATGCCAGATTGGCGAGGGTCGGGACGACCGCGCAGCACTTGGCCATGCAGGTGGCCATCAACGGGCAGGTCTTCTGACAGGCGGGAACGGTTGGCTTCTTTTGCGGACAGCACGGCATATCGTCCGTCATCTCGGACATTGCCACGCCAGAGGCAGCCGCCATCGCGGGGCCATTCACCGTTGCGGTGAACGGTGCGGCAATGAGCCCCACGATCGCAAGGATCGGAAGCCACCGGCGGAGCCAGATGCCAACCATCATGGGTTGAGGATGCCACGGGCGCGGCATTGTGGGAAGGTGATCGGGTCCGATGGACGAGATCGACCCGCTGACGACACGAGCGGTGGGTCAAGTGTCGTCAACCCATTGATAAACTGAATTTCCTATCCCCAGCGAAGGTTGGACGTGGGTTCCTTTCCCCACGCCATAGTATCCTCATACGACATTGAATTAACAACAAATAATGTTATACCAGCCCGGGTAACCCCTGCCTTTCGGGGTCTTTTCGGATCAGCTGAGGCTTGATTCTGTGCCGTGATCACGATGTGCATGAGGTCAGCGGATGGCTTCCATCGACCGTGCCCTCGTAGCCTTTGTGCAGATTCCCGATGATGATTCCCTTGCCAGGATCACCCAACGGCGCGTCGAACACATCCCCCGACAGAGCGACCGCTTGCACATACTTGCCCACCACCGGCTCGATCAAGAAACGGCGTTGATCGACCTCATCCGCCAACGAGTTCGGATAGAGGATTTCTCTGGGAAAGTGATTGTCGAGGTCGGCCCAAAGGGTATCGACATCGGCGGTCGCGTCGATCGCCCATTCGTTCGCAAGGTGCCGGAAAGGCTCACTGCGGCCGATCAGGCCGAGATAGACGATTATCAGGTCGGATGGTACGCGCCCCCGCCATGTGGCGAGGAACGACCGATGCTGGTCTGCCCACTGGGTTTCCAATGCAACCAGATCGACATTTCTGATCTCCCCCCGGCGATGATCGGTTGGAGATAAGTCGTGAACTTCATATCCGGCGCCATGCTTCTCGGCAGGTGATGCCTCACGCTTTCCAAGCGCGGATGCGTAGTCCCGCACCAACACATAACTCGGATCGAGCCCGTCCCCTCCCTGGACGACCTCCCGGCCGCTGCGCCAATCTCCGGCCTCGGTAGGAACCAGCGTCTCACCGAACACCCGACGGCGAGATTCTTCCGGCCAACGGGCGACGACGTTAAATCCGTGGCGATAGGCTTTGCGGGCCGCCTCGCCTTTCCGCCCGTTTTCCTTCGCCAGCACCACGAGGTGGTCGAGGTGGGTTCCGGCCAAATTGGCGTCGGAGGATTGAATCGCTGCGAAAGCGGCGACAACCCTCATCGCGTCGCCGCGATCAGCCTCCGATGCCAGAACCGCCGCTAGCAGACGCCAACCCGGCAACCCAATATCACCGCTGTCTTTCGCCAGTGTCGCAAAATCGTCTATCGGAAACTCATCCGCCGTTCCGAGGCGTCCGATGATGCCCGCATCTTCCACCATCAGCGCCAGAGCTACGAACGACGCGCACCTGTCCGGCAGCACCCATTTCCCAAGATGATCAAACCCGCGATGTTCGCGCACATCGATGGTCAGCTTTGCAGCAGGTAAGAACCGGGATGCATCTCCATTCTTCAAGGGAAGCGCCCGTGCCGCTTCATCGACCGCTGGTGGAAGGGCGAGCACATCCTGCGGCTTGACCGGGCGTCCATCGGCAAAAAGCCATGACTTGGCGCGAAGCGCATCAAGCAGGCGGTCATCCCCGGCAGGCCGCCCAAGCATGACCTCTCCACCTGGACCATCACCGACGACTGACCGGAGCAACCGCCAGCATGCGCGGCGGCAAAGGGTACACCGCTTTCGCAAGCGCCAAGTTCGGCCTGCGCGCCGTGGCGCAGAGCATGGCCCGCGAGCTCGGCCCACAGAACATCCATGTGGCGCACCTGGTCATCGACGCCGGTGTCGATACGGCCTGGGTAAGGGAGCGGATCGAGAAGCGCGGCGCCCTCGAGCGGCTGGAGCCTGGGCGGCTGGTGGACCCTGCCTCGATTGCCGAGACCTACTGGCAGATCCACTGCCAGCCCGCCGACGCCTGGACACATGAGCTCGACCTCCGCCCCGCCCTCGAAACCTGGTGAATCGCATGGACAAATCGCCCCTGGTGCCGGACTTTCATTTTGATTTCGGCAGCCCCAACGCCTATCTGGCGCACCGCGTCATTCCGGATATCGAGCGACGCACCGGCGTGCGGTTCCGCTATGTCCCTGTGTTGCTGGGTGGTGTGTTCAAGGCGACCGGCAACCGCTCCCCCAGCGAAGCCTTCGGCGGCATCCGCAACAAGCTCGAGTATGAGCGGCGGGAGACCCAGCGTTTCATCGCCCGCCATGGTCTGACCGCCTTCACGCGCAATCCATTCTTCCCCGTCAACACGCTGTCGCTGATGCGCGGGGCCGCCGCGGCGGAGATCGACGGGACCCTGATGCGCGAGACGAGGCGGCAGTGACGGCGATGTTCGATACCGTCGAACGCAACATCGGCCCGATCGAGGTCTGCCTGTTCAACGCCGGCGCCAACACGCATCGGCCCGCGCTGGAAACCAGCGGCGACCTGTATGAGAAAGTCTGGCGGCTCGCCTGTTTCGCCGGCTTCGTGACGGGACGTGAAGCGGTGCGCCGGATGGTGCCACGCGGGGCCGGCACGCTGCTGTTCACCGGCGCCACGGCTAGCATGCGCGGCGGGCCGGGCTTCGCCGCCTTCGCCGCCGCCAAGGCCGGCCTGCGCTCAGTGGCGCAGAGCCTGGCGCGAGAGTTTGGTCCGCACGGCATCCATGTCGCCCATCTGGTGATCGATGGCGGCGTCGACAGCCCCGCGATCCATGCGCGCCGGCGCGCGCGGGACGGGGCCGATGCGCCGCCCCCATCGGTGAACATACACGCGAGATCCTGGCGGAACTCGGCGATGACACGGCTACGATCGACGCGACCATCGCCGCGTTGGCGGTGGAAGCGAAGCGCTGAGGCGACGCGCAACGATGACGACTTCGTTTGGGACGTGGCCAGCCGGCAGGCTCTCCGAAAATGACGTCATGTCGATCGTATAGACAGGACCAGGGTGGACCACACACCGCCACCAGTGTCGCTTGCAGCGGCGCCCGTACTGCCTCGTGCACCCGAGCGTTCCACGGAGATCCTTACGGAAGGCGATCGGAGGTCCGATTCGCAACCCGCTCGACAATCGGGCCGCGGGTGCCACATACGCGCGACGAGATCTATGTCGTCGTCGCTGGGACGGCGCGTTACAGGGTCGAGAACGACTTGACGGACGTGGGTCCTGGGGACCTGTTGTTTTGTGCCGCACACGTACCACACGGGTTTGAGGACAATACGGCTGATTTTTTCGTCTGGGTGATGTTCTACTGCCCGGACAAGACGCCTCCACCCCGCACATAGAAGGGCCCGCTCGACCTGGCCGGCGTTGGTACCCGTCTCAACCAGGGTGTGGATGGGGGCAGGCCGATCGCGCGTTTTTCAACCGCGGGCATGGGCTCTTCCGTCCGGGCAGCATCGCAGGAGGTCTGAATTATTCGGACCAGATCATGGGGCAAGGGGCAGAGGCGCTCACCACCATGGATCATCCCACCTCTCACACCGTTGCACCTGCCCACCCTGCTGGATGGGTAATTTCCGAAGCTACCGATCGGCCATCTGTCATGGGAATGTTCTGAAACAATGGCCGGCCAGCAGACTGCCTGTGCGGACGCACCGATAGGCACGCGTATGGCGAGAAAGGGGGATACATGAAGCGGTTTGCGATCGGATTGGTTTCCGCAATGAGCTTGGGTGCCGCGATGGCGTCTGCCAACGCGGCATCGTTGATCAGCTTCCCGGACTTCACCAACGCCTGCTCAGGGGGCAGCCTGACCTGCGTGGGCAGCACTGCAACCGCCGGTTCCGCTCTTCGTCTGACACCCAGTGCCGTTGGACAGGCTGGTGCCGGATACAGCACAACCCCTGTGACCCTTGGCGCGAACGCGACGTTCAGCACTACCTTCCAGTTCCGCTTTACCAACCCGGGCGGTATCGCACCGGCCGACGGGATTACCTTCGTGCTGTCTCAGGGATCCAGCGGTCTGGGTGGCGGTGGCGGTGACATCGGCTACGGCGGCGTCCCCAACAGCCTGGCCATCGAGTTCGACACCTTCGACAATGGCGAGACTGGCCACAGCAACCATGTGGCGATCGACCAGAATGGTGCCCTGACCAACGCGTTCTCCGCCAACCCCTACGGCGTAGCGTTCTGCGACTTCGGCTCCGGGACCCCTGCCAGCGCCGCCGGCTGCATGGCGAACGGGGACATCTGGACGGCCAGCATAGGCTACAACGGTTCGACGGGCCGGCTGATCGTTCAGTTGCAGGACGGCGCCATGGCGACCGAGACGCTGATCGACACCATCCTGGATCTGCCGACTATTCTCGGCACCAATGATGCGTTCGTCGGCTTCACCGCAGGGACCGGGTCAGGGTATGAAGATCAGGATATCCTGATGTGGCAACTGGATAATACCACGCGCCTGATCGACACGCCTGAGCCGGCCACGCTGAGCGTGCTTGGACTTGGCCTCGCCGGGCTGGGCATCCTGCGTCGGCGAAAGATGAGGGCAATCGCTTAAGCGCCGCCAGATAACGGCCTTATGCTCCCAAGGGCCAGGTGAGCCAGCGGCGAGCACGGTGATAGAGGGCGCCCTGGTCCCGCGTGCGGCGATGCCTAGGTTGATCACTACGCAACCAGAGCACCTACGCCCTCCGTCACCTTCTCCCAATCGTCCACGTTCCGGTCCTGTGGTGCGATCAACAGGTGCTCCACCCCGATCGCCGCGTAGCTGTCCACCAGCGCGCGCAACACGCCGCGATCGATCCCATCCCACTGGACCCGCATCGAGATCGTGAAATCCGGCCCCGGCCGAGCCTCCCGCAGTCGTTTGACGATTGGCGCGGCCTGGTCCGCGGTGTGTCCGCTGCCGTGCCATCCATCGCCAATCCGGATCGTCCGTTTCAGGGCAGGTTCAGCACTGCCGCCGAACCAGAGTGGGATCGGGCTCACCGGCATCGGGGTCATCGTCATCCCCTCGATCACCGCGGGAATGTACCGACTGTTGAAGGTGACCGGGTCCTGCGACCACACCGCGCGCATCATCGCGATCCCCTCGTCCAACCTGCGACCGCGTTCTTCGAACGGCACACCTAGGGCGGCGAACTCCTCCTTCAACCATCCGGAACCGGCGCCAAGGATGAGCCGGCCTTCGGAGAAATTGTGCAGCGTGGAGAGTTCCTTGGCCAACGGCAGAGGGTGGCGCATTGGCAGCACCAATACCGTGGTTCCAAGCTTCACACGCTTCGTCACGGCCGCGGCCCAGGTCAGCGAGAGTACGGGGTCGAAGAACAGGGGCGAGCGGGGAAATTTGTCGCGCGGCATGATGATGTGCTCGCTCACCCAGACATCCTCGATGCCCAGATCCTCGGCTCGTTCGGCGTGGCGACGGATCAGCGCCGGTGTCGCCTGTTCGCCGGCATGAGGCAAATGGATGCCATATTTCATTGACGCCAAATCTCTTCTGCAAGGATCGCATCATACGACCCTACCCATACGAGCATGCAATCCCCGGATGCCGTCCGGGCAAAATGCGGGGCAGGATGTGTAACAACAATTTACGGTGGCGAGACTGGTGGTAGGTGGCGATCGACGAGCCGTGAGCTGCGCATGATCACGAACATGTCGCGCACGCAGGCCTAGGCTTGAAACCCAATTATACCAGCGGCCCAAACCGCTGACTCACGCGGGCGCCTAGGAATCGGCGTGAA
>CAYZKM010000200.1:0-8058 GCA_964478525.1 uncultured Bifidobacterium sp. | reverse complement strand
CGTCGAGCCGCGTCCAGAAAGAGAGGAAATTCCTTGTGCGATTCGCCTGTCCCCGTGGGGCATCCCGGTGGGACGTCCCAGTGGGGCATCCCGGTGGGGCATGCAGGTGCCACGGCCGGCCGGTTCAGGCGGTGGCGGTGTCCAGCATGGCGCGGGCCGCCTGCGCGCGGTCCTGCGCGAGGGCCTGCGCCTCGGAGTCGTCGGGCCGGATGGCGGCACAGGCCGCCTCGGCCTCGGCCAGGCGGCGTTCCGCCACATCGGCGCGCAGCTCCCCCGCCGGGATCACCTCGGTGGCCAGGACCACGCAGCGCTCGGCGGTCACCTCGGCGAACCCGCCGGTGACGAACCATCGTTCGGTGATCCGGTCCTGCTGGTCATAGGTGGCGACCACCCCACCGCGCAGGGCCACGATCATCGGCGTGTGGCCTTCCATCACGCCCATGTCGCCCTCGGCGGCGGGGATCACCACCATCTCGGCCGTTGCGCTCAGGAATTGCTGGTCGGGGCAGACGATCTCGAAAGCGATCGGCACGGGCGGCGTCCTTGGCTGGTGCGATCAGCGTTTGGCCTCGTCCCGGCGCTGGCGCAAGGCCTCGTTGACCGAGCCGGGTGCGCGCGCGGGGGCTTCGCCCTGGCGGTCCAGCCTGGCGGCCAGCGCGCGAACCAGGTCGGACCGGGCGACGATGCCCACCAGCCGGCCATCGCGCATCACCGGCACGCGCTTGATGCCCTTGGCGTGCATCAGCGCGGCGATCTCGCGGGCCGCCATGGTCTCGGGCACCGACACCACCGGGCCAGGCGTCATGACCAGGCTCACCTTGTTCTGCTGCGAGCGCATGCCTTCCAGAAAATCATGCGACAGGTTGAACCCGTCGGCCAGCATGTCCAGCCAGCGCGCCTGCTTCTCGCTGTAGCCTTCGTGCCAGCGCACCAGGTCGCCCTCGCTCAGCATGCCCACCAGCGCGCCGGCCGCGTCGAGGACCGGCATGCCGCTGATCTGGCGGGACGCCATCAGGCGCACCGCGTCGCGCAGCGAGGTTTCGGGATGTACCACCGCGACATCGCGCGTCATCAGATCGGCGGCGGTGAAGACGGCTTCTTCCAGCATCGTCGGCCTCCCGTGATGTCACAACCGGGTGCGCCGACGCGGTCCGTCGCCGCCACCCGATGGTTTCAATCATAACAGTACGTCGGGATCACGATTTGATGCAGGTCAACACGCCGGCCTGGCCAGGCATATCCGTCATGGCAGATGTCCATCCCGTTCCAGCCGGTCGATCTCCTGCCGCGCCAGGGCCATGGCGCGGTCGGCCACGGCGGCGGCGCGGGTCACGCCTTCCAGCGTGATCACGTGCAGGCTGCGGATGCCGATGGTGGCCAGGATGGCGCGGACATAGGGCGTCAGGAAGTCGGGCTGTGCCGGCGCGCCGGTCGGCGTCGGCCCGGTGAACCAGCCGCCGGATGCGACCACCAGGAAGACCGGGCGGTCGGGCAGCATGCCGACCTTGCCCGCCGGCGTGGGGTCGAAGGTGCGGCGGATGCGCACGATCTGGTCGATCCAGGCCTTCAGCACGGCGGGCACCGCGTAGTTGTGCATCGGCGTCGCGATCACCACCGCGCTGGCCGCCGCCAGCTCCTCGATCAGCGTTTCCGAGGCGGCCAGGGCGGCATCCTCGCGCCCTGCCCCGCCCAGGATCGCCGCGCTGAACCCGTCATCGACCAGCGCCGGCGGGTTGGCGGCGAGGTCACGCACCACGACGCGGGCGGCGGGATGACGGGCCAGGATGCGCCCGGTCAGCGCGTCCGAGATGCGGCGGCTGAAGGCATCGCTGCCGCGGGGGCTGCAGGCAAGGTGCAGGATGGTCTGCATCGGTCAGGTCAATCCCATGGCGAAGCGCAATGCTGCGGGCAGCATGCCATAGCGGAAGTAGAAGCGCTGTCCCAGCGCGTTATCCAGCCCGGTGTCCAGCACCAGCGCCGGGCAGCCCGCCGCCCGCGCCTCGACGGATACCGCGTCCAGCAGGGCGGCGCCCAACCGGCCGCGGCGGGCATCCGGACGGACCACCAGGTCGTCGACATAGCAGAAGCGGCCGCGGATCAGGTTGGTCTGGAACCGGTATCCGGCCAGGCCGATCACCGCATCGCCCTGCCAGGCCGCCAGCAGGCGATAGCTCTCGCTCTGCTGCGCGCGCACCCGCGCCAGCAAGTCCGCCGCGTCGGCCAGATGCGGGCGCAGGTCCCGCATCACCGGAAAGCAGGCGGCGATCTCGGCATCGGTGCCGGCGTGGCGGAACCGCGTGGTCATGCCCGCGCCTTCGGACGCATGCCGAGGCCGAGCGCGACGCGGTTCCAGAGGTTGATCATGCCGACGAGCAGGGTGAGATGCGCGATCTCGCCCGGCGAGAACAGCGCGACGAGTTCATCGCAGGCATGATCCGGCGCGCCGTCGGTCGCGACCCGGGTCAGCCGGTCGGTCCAGGCCAGGGCCGCCCGTTCCCGATCGGTGAACATCGGCGCTTCGTGCCATCCGGACAGCACATACAGGCGCTGCTCGGTCTCGCCCGCCGCGCGGGCGTCGCGGGCGTGCATGTCCAGGCAGAAGGCGCAGCCGTTGATCTGCGAGGCGCGCATCTTCACCAGCTCGATGAGGGTCTTCTCCAGCCCGCTCGCGGCGATGGCGGCCTCGACGGCATGCAGTGCGGCATAGGCCTCGGGGGCGGCGGCGGGCAGGGTCGGTCGCGCGGACATTGCGGTTCTCCGGTTCGGGTGCCGCATCTCGCGCCGCGAATGGCCTATGCAGAAGGGCCAGAACTCGCCTAAGTGAGTAGGCCATGGCGCTGAAGATCGAACTCGACCCGGCCGAACCAGGACCGATCTACCTCCAGATCGCCAATCGCCTGCGCGATGCGGCGGTGGCGGGCACGCTCGCGCCCGGCGTTCGCCTGCCCTCGGCGCGCGCCCTGGCCAGCCAGCTGGCGGTGGCGCGGGGGACCATCGATGCCGCCTATGCGGTGCTGGCCGGCGAGGGCGCGATCGAGACGCGTGGCGGGTCGGGCGGCACCATCGTCTCCCCTGCCCTGGCCGGGCGTGGGGCGATGGCGGTGCAGACCGCCATGCCGTTCCTGGTCGAGAAGGATCGCACGACCCCGACACTGCTGCCGTTCCGGATGGGGCTGCCGGCGCTGGATGCGTTCCCGCGCAAGCTGTGGTCGTCGCTGACCGCGCGGGCGGTGCGCCAGACCGCGCCGGCGGACATGGTCTATCCCGATCCCGCCGGGTTCGTCGGGCTGCGCCAGGCCGTCGCCGCCTATCTGGGCGTGGCGCGCGGCATCGCCTGCACCGCCGACGACGTGCTGATCACCGCGGGCTTCCAGGGTGCCCTGACGCTGGCGCGGCACGTGCTGCTGCGGGCGGGCGACGCGGTCTGGGTCGAGGACCCCGGCCGGCAGATGACGCACCAGGCCCTGGAAGCAGGCGGGGCCAGGCTGGTGCCGATCCGGGTGGACCGCGACGGGCTGCGCGTGGCCGCCGGGATCGCCGCCGCGCCGCGGGCAAGGCTGGCCGTCGTGACACCCGCGCATCAAAGCCCGCTGGGCGTCGCCTTGTCGCTGCCCCGCCGGCTGGACCTGCTGGCCTGGGCGGCCGAGGCCAATGCCTGGGTGCTGGAAGACGATTACGACGGCGAGTTCCACTATGCCGGCAAGCCGCTGCCGGCGCTGAAAAGCCTCGACCAGGCCGACAGGGTTCTGTACTGCGGCAGTTTCAGCAAGGTGCTGTACCCCGCCCTGCGCCTGGGCTACGTGGTCCCGCCGCGGGAACTGCACGACACGTTCCACCGCACCGCCCGCCTGCTGACCGCCGGGTCCGCCGAACTGGAACAGCGCGTCGTCGCGGCCTTCATGGAACGCGGCGCCTTCCCCCGCCATCTCCGCCGGATGCGCACCCTCTATGCCGCCCGGCGCAAGGCACTCGCCGCCGCGATCACCACCGTGTTCGGCGATCGCGCGACGATGGAGCTGGAAGCCGGCGGCATGCACCTGCTGGTCCGCTTCCCCCAGGCCGCGCCCGACAGCGAACTCGCCCGCCTGGCGCAGAAGGCGGGCCTGGCGGTGACCGCGCTGTCCAGCCTGGCGCTGGCGCATGATTGCGGCCAGGGCCTGCTGCTGAGCTTCACCAACATCCCGGAGCCCGACGCCGAGGCGATGGTCCGGCGGCTGGCGGCGGCGATCCTGTAACCGGCGGAGGTTGCACCGGGCGCCATCCTCCCGCACGATACCGTGACGCCGGCGCGTGGCCGGAAAGACGGATACCGGAAAGACGGAAAACGGAGAGTCCAGATGTCAGCCGCCCTGCAGATGCATCCCGGCATGTCGGAAGTCGAGTGGAACACGCGCTGCGAACTGGCGGCGCTGTACCATGTCATCAACCATCTCGGTTGGACCGACCTGATCAACACCCATATGTCGGCCCGCATCCCCGGCGAGCCGAACCATTTCCTGATCAACAACTACGGCGAGATGTTCGACGAGATCACCGCCTCCTCGCTGGTGAAGATGGACATGGACGGCAACGTCCTGAGCCCGGGCGGCAAGTTCAACAATGCCGGCCTGATCATCCATAGCGGCGTCTACAAGGCGCGCCCGGATGCCAACTGCGTGCTGCACACGCATACCCGCGCCGGCGCCGGCGTGTCGCTGATGCGCAAGGGCCTGCGCCCGATCAGCCAGGACCACCTGCATGTGCTGGACGACGTCGTCTACCACGAGTACGGCGTGCCCGCGACGCCCGAGGAATGCGAGGCGCTGGGCCGCAGCCTGGGCGGTGGCGGCAGCTGCGTCGTGCTGCTGAACCACGGCCTGCTGACCCTGGGCGAGACCATCCATGGCGCGATGATGCGCCTCTATATGCTGGAACGCGCCTGCGAGCTGGAGCTGATCTCTCGCCAGCTGAACGAGGAACCCGTCGTGATCGACGAGTTCGTCCAGCAGAAGGCCCGCGAACGGATGCGCCGGGTGCGCCCGACCGAAGCCTATGGCCTGGCCGAATGGAAGGGCCTGGTCCGCACGGCGGAACGCAACGGCTTCGACTGGCGCCGATAGGACCACGGCGGCGGGGCCTGGTGTCCCGCCGCGCTTTCCCGCGGGAGGTTGACGCATGGCCATCACGCTGACCCCTCGGCACCCTGATTTCGTGACCGATGTCGGCGGCATCGACCTGTCCCGCGCGCCGTCGGATGCCGACATCGCCGATATCTGGGCGGCGATCGATCGCTATGCGGTACTGGTCTTCCATGACCAGCGCCTGACCGACGCCCAGCTGCGCGACTTCGCCGCCCGCTTCGGTCCCCTGGAGATCGGCCGCTCGGCCGCCCGCCCGGGGCGCTGGCGCCTGGCGATCCCGCAGATCGGCGATATCTCGAACCTGAACGAGGACCACCAGGTCCGCGACCTGCACGACCGCCGCCGGCTGGACAGCCTGGGCAACCGGCTGTGGCACACGGATGCGTCCTATATGCCGGTGCCGGTGGTGCTGGGCATGCTGCATGCGGTGACCCTGCCGCCGCCATCCCCGTTCGGGAATGGCGAGACCGAGTTCGCCGACATGCGCGCCGCCTACGATGCCCTGCCCGACACGATGCAGGCGGCGATCGGCGATCTGGTGATCGAGCACGACGTGTTCTGGTCGCGTGGACAGATCGGCTTCACCGAATTCCCGCCAGGCGAGCGCGAGCAATACCCGCCGTCGCCGCAGCGCCTGGTGCGGACGCATCCGGGGTCGAAACGGAAGACGCTGTACCTGTCGGCCCATGCGTCCCATGTCGTCGGCTGGCCGGTCGCGGACGGGCGCCTGCTGCTGGCGGACCTGAACGCGCATGCGACCGAGCGCCGCTTCGTCCACAGCCATTCCTGGCGGGTGGGCGACGTGGTGATCTGGGACAATCGCTGCACGATGCATCGCGGCCGCCCGCATGACGAGGCACAGGCCCGCGACCTGCGCCGGGCAACGACGCTGGACACCGGCTCGACGCTGGAACAGGCGGCCTGAGTAGCCCCTGCGCCTATCCCGGGCGAAACGCCTGCAGGGCGGCCGAGATGCGCTGTGCCGCCTGCACCGCGACATCGCCCAGGTAGTCGAGCTGGTCCGGCGGGGCGTTCTGTTTCAGCCGCACCAGGCACAGGCTGGCGGTGACCGCGCCTGGCGCCTGGAAGATCGGCGCCGAGATCCCCACCAGCGCCTTGTCGATGTCCGAGGCGACGACAAAGCCGCGCCGGCGCATCGCGCGCAGATTGTCGCGGAACTCGTTCCAGTTGGCGCCGAGCCCGGCGGCCTCGATCTCCCGCTGGTGGTTCAGCGCCAGGGTGCGCAGCTGGTTGGTCGGCAGGTTGGCCAGGATGATGCGTGACGGCGATCCCCGGAACAGGGGAAACGCCCGCCCGCGCTCCATGCTCATGGTGATGTTGGGATCGGTCTTGTCCTGCAGCACGCTCAGCACCCGCAGGCCATAGAACGCGCATAGCAGCTGCGCGCCCTGCACGATATCGCGCAGCTGCGCCATCACCGGCGGGGCGATCTGCAGCAGCGGGTCGGCGAGGCGGATATTGCGGTCGAACTCGATGAAGCGGGGGCCGAGCACGTAGCCGGCGCCGGGGACGGGGACGAGGAAGCCGGCATCGCACAATGTCCGGACATAGCGATAGACGGTGGCCCGCGCGAGCCGCAGCCGCTCGACCAGGGTTTCCACCGTCCAGACCGGCATATCCGGGGTGAACAGGTCCAGGATGCCCAGCACCCGCCCCACGCTGGTATCCGCGTTGCGGACGCGTGCGGGCGGCACCTCGTGCGGGTGGTCGGTCAGTGCATCCATCCCCGGATTCCGTTTTCGGCTATGTCGTTTTCGGCTCGTGAAACGGCACTGTGGCGGGCGAATGCCATCGTGACAATTCCCCAAATACGGGAAACTACGTAAATTCGCAAAATGTAAGATTTTCGGCCAATCCACCTTGACCGGGCCGAATTCTCGAAATATGGGAATTCGCATGTGTCCCCGATCCGGGACCCGGCGGCCTGGCTGATGGCGGGCCGCGGCAAGGGAGAAAATGCGGATGTCAGCCTCGGAAGTGAAAAGCGCCCCGACCGGCAGCGAATACGACGCGATCGTCATCGGCGCCGGCATGTCCGGCATGTACCAGCTCTATCGCCTGCGCCAGCTCGGCCTGAAGACCCTGGTGCTGGAAGCCGGCACGGGCGTCGGCGGCACCTGGTACTGGAACCGCTATCCCGGTGCGCGGTTCGATTCCGAAAGCTATTCCTATGCCTTCTCCTTCTCGAAGGACCTGCTGGACGAATGGGACTGGTCCGAGCATTTCGCCGGCCAGCCGGAGACCCTGCGGTACCTGAACCATGTCGCCGACAGGTTCGACCTGCGCAGCGACATCCAGTTCCGCAGCCGGGTGAAGTCAGCGCACTGGCTGGACGACAAGCGCCGCTGGGAGATCACGCTGGAGGACGGGCGGATCTATTACGGCAACCTGATGATCACCGCCGTGGGACCGCTGTCGGCGCCGACCATGCCGAACATCCCGGGCGTCGACAGCTTCAAGGGCCAGTCCTGCCACACCGCCAGATGGCCGCACGAGCCCGTCTCGTTCGAGGGCAAGCGCGTCGCGGTGATCGGCACCGGCGCGACCGGTGTGCAGACCATCCAGGAAGTGGCCAAGACGGCCAAGACCCTGACCGTGTTCCAGCGCACGCCCAACTGGTGCGCCCCGCTGCTGAACGCGAAGATCGGCGCCGAGGAGATGAAGGAGATCCGCGCCGGCTATCCGCAGATGTTCCAGCGCTGCATGGAGACCTACTCCTGCTTCCTGCATACCCCTGATCCGCGCGGCACGTTCGAGGTGACGGACGACGAACGCAATGCCTTCTGGGAGAAGCTGTATGCCTCGCCCGGCTTCGGCATCTGGCTGGGCAATTTCAAGGACGTGATGATCGACCGCACGGCGAACGCCATGCTGTCGGATTTCGTGGCCGACAAGATCCGCCAGCGGGTCAAGAACC
>CAYZKM010000199.1:0-8082 GCA_964478525.1 uncultured Bifidobacterium sp. | reverse complement strand
GGGCCGCGGGATTGACTTCCGTGCTATCGGACATCGGTCTTACTCCTCGGGGCCGGCGCGGAAGTCGTCGCGCACGAATTCGTCACGGGCCCGGAACTCCTCACGATCATCGAAGCCGCGGCGGCGGCCACTGTCGAACCGTCCGGCCGGCTTCGGCCCGCGGAACGAGCGTTCACGCTCATCCGCCTTGCGGGACAGGATCGCCGACGGCGCCTCGTCCACGCTCTCGACACGGATCGTCATGAACCGGAGCATGTCCTCGTTCAGGCCCAGCTTGCGCTCCATCTCGTTGATGAAGGCGGGCCCCGCGTCCAGAGCCAGCAGCATGTAGTGGCCCTTCCGGTTCTTCTTGATCCGGTAGGCAAGGCTGCGCAGGCCCCAGTATTCGCGTTTCTTGACCGAGCCGCCCTCGCTTTCGAGATCGGTCGTGATCTCGTCGGCAATCGCCTCGACCTGTTGCTGCGTGATGTCGTTCCGCGCGATCAGCACGGTTTCATAAAGCGGCATAGGGTACTCCCTCTGGCTTGCTTCGGCCCATGACCGGGACTGGTCCTGTGCCAGCCTTGCGGAATGCAGGCCGTACAGTGGGCATAGCCGCGGGCGATGCCGTCGCCCCCGGCAGGGAAGGGCGGCGTTCAAGCATGGAAGCCGCCCCGATGCAACTGGCGAGTTGCCCCTGCTGCGCATAAGCTGCGGAAAACCGCACCAGGAGGAAACGGCGATGCCGATCATCGTAGGGGAAGGCGCGCATCGATACGAGGTCATCGAGAATTGGGGCCGCCTGCCGGATGGCTGGCGGTATGGCGAGGTGGCCGCCGTCGGTGTCGACAGCAAGGATAATGTCTACGTCTTCAGCCGCAGCGCCCATCCGATGACGGTGTTCGACCGCAACGGCAATTTCCTGCGCTCCTGGGGCGAGGGCGTGTTCCGCCGGCCGCATGGCCTGCATGTCGCGCCCGACGACACGCTGTACTGCACCGATGACGGCGACCACACGGTGCGCCACATGACCACCGAGGGAAAGCTGTTGCTGGAGATCGGCGTGCCGGGCGAACCGGCCCCCTACATGAGCGGCGATCCATTCAACCGCTGCACCCATACGGCGCTGTCCCCGACCGGCGACCTGTATATCGCCGACGGCTATGGCAACGCCTGTGTCCACAAGTACTCCCCGGACGGCAAACGCTTGTTTTCATGGGGCGAACCAGGGACTCAGCCAGGAGCTTTCAACATTGTCCACAACATCACCTGCGACTCCCAAGGCTGGGTCTACATAGCCGATCGAGAGAATCACCGGATCCAGGTCTTCGATGGAAATGGCAGGTTCGAGACGCAATGGAACAACATGCACCGCCCGTGCGGCCTTTGCATGAGCTGTGGGCCCGATCCGATCACCTATATCGGTGAAAGCGGCCCCGGACTGGCCATCAACGCCCGTGTGCCCGGCATCGGCCCGCGGGTAAGCCTGTGGACAAGCCGGGGAGAACTGATCGCAAAACTCGGCGATGCCACGCGAGACAGGTCCAGCCAGTTCATTGCTCCACATGGCATCGCCGTCGACTCGCGGGGCGACATCTATGTCGGCGAGGTCTCCCGGACGGCACTGTCCAACAAGGGGGCCCCGATCCCCGAGAACCAGGACGTCCGCTGCATGCAGAAGCTGGTGAAGCTGGACTGACCGCGCCGGGCGGCGAGGGTCGTCCTATCCGATGACCTTCGCATCCCTCAGCTGGCGCAGCGTCTGGGCGTCGTAGCCCAGAAGCCGGCCCAGAACCTCGTCGGTGTGCTGGCCGGGCGTGGGCACCGCGCCGGCGACGCCCGGCGTGGCGGACAGCTTCATCGCCACGCCGGGGACGTAGATCTCGCCGGCCAGCGCGTCGTCGCGCTTGACCAGCATCTCCCGGGCCCATAGATGCGGGTCCTTCGCCACCTCCGGGATCGTCTTCACCGGAGCGACGGGAATCCCCAGCGCCATCAACTGTTTGCAGATGTCGTCGACGGTCCTTTCGGCGCACCAGGCATCCAGCAGGCGGCGGCGCGCATCCGGACCGCCGCCGGCGCCCGACGTGATCGGACCGGTATCGGCCAAAGCGGTGCCGGTGGGTGCGGCGCCGGTGATCAGGGTCATCAGCCTGCCTGCCATCTCCCGCCCGATGGCGGCGATCACCACCCAGCCATCGCTGGCCCGATAGGGGGGGCGTCCGCCCTCGCCGCCTTCCTCGCCGGCCGAGAGATAGTACGAGGTCGGAATCTCGACCAGGGTCAGGGCCGAATCCAGCAGGCAGCAATCGACGACCTGGCCTTCCCCGGTCCGGTCGCGGTGGCGCAGCGCGGCCAGCGCGCCGATCGTGGCGTGCAGCGCCGTGGTGCGGTCGATGATGGATGACGCCGTGCCCAGCGGCTGCCCGACAGGCGTGCCCGTCAGGGTCATCAGCCCGCTCATGGCCTGGCCCAGCGGATCGAAGGCCGGGCGTTCGCGATAAGGACCCTGCTGGCCGAAGCCCGAGACCGAGACCAGGATGATGCCGGGATTGATGGCCTTCAGCCGGTCGTATCCGAAGCCCATCGCGTCCATGGTGCCGGGCCGGAAATTCTCCAGCACGATATCGGCGGTCTTGACCAGTTCGGCGAAGATCGCCTTCCCCTCCGGGTTCCGCATATCCAGGCAGACGCTCTTCTTGCCGCGGTTATAGACCGTGAAATAGACGCTCTGCCCGCGCACCATCGGCGGGTTGGCGCGGGTTTCCTCCCCGCCCAGCCGCTCGATCTTGATCACCTCGGCACCCAGATCCGACATGATCATCCCGCCGCGCGGCCCGGCCTGGTAGCGGGCGAGTTCGAGTATGCGGACGCCTTCGAGGCTGAGGCTCATGGTCGGTTCCTCCGGTTGGTCGGCAGACACCGAACCAAGCGGAGGACCGGAAGTCAAACCGGCGATGCCAGCGGGTCAGCCAGCCTTGCTGGATGTCGAAGCCGGCGTGATCTCGCGGATGTTGCGCCGGTCGTCGATGATCTCGGCTTCGCGCTGCAGGCGGCGGAAGCTGCGCAGGCTGAAGGGCAGCATGCCCAGGTACAGCAGCCCACCGATGGCCAGGGCGGCCCAGGGATCGGTGACCAGCAAGGCGACGAACAGGCCGGTGCCCAGCAGGATCGGCAGGACATAGCGGCGCGGAATCTTGAAGTTCTTGAAGCTCCAGACCGGCAGGGTCGAGACCAGCAGCACCGCGACGGCAACCAGGTCGATGGCGACGAAGACCGGATGCCGCACCAGCCACAGCAGCGTCTCGGACCCGACCGATTGCGCATAAAGACCGGCGAACAGCGGGAACAGCACGACCCCCGCCCCGGCTGGCGCGGGCACGCCGGTGAAGAAATTATAGGAGTAGGCAGGCCGCGGCGCGCCCTCCAGCGATGCATTGAACCGCGCCAGCCGCAGCGCCATGCAGACCGAGAACATCAGGCTCGGCACATAGCCGTAGCTGCCCACGACATGCAGCGACCACAGGTACAGCGTGAAGGCGGGCGCGACGCCGAAGCACAGGAAGTCCGACAGGCTGTCGAACTCGGCCCCGAACCGGGACGTCGCCTTCAGCAGGCGGGCCAGGCGGCCATCCATGCCGTCGATCGCACCCGCGACCATGATCGCGATGGCTGCATGGCCGAACCGGCCTTCCAGGGCGAACCGCATCGAGGTCAGGCCGACGCACAGCCCGATCATCGTCATCAGGTTGGGCACCACCTGGTTGAACGACGGGCCGGACAGGCGAGGGCGGGAACGGGTCCGGTATCGGTGGAAACGTGGCATCAGATGACCTCGTGCATGAGGTGTCGCCGCGGCGTCACGGCGTGTTGGGATCGTCCGCGTCGGCAAGTTCGGCGATCACCGTCTCGCCCCCGACCATCGTCTGCCCAACCTCGACCAGGGGCCGTACGCCGGGCGGCAGGAACAGATCCGTCCGGCTGCCGAACCGGATGAAGCCCGAAATGTCACCGGTCGCGACCCGGTCGCCTTCCGACACGAAGCACAGGATGCGGCGGGCGATCAGCCCGGCGATCTGGATATAGGCGATCTCCTGCCCGTCCGGCAGGCGCATGGCCACCGAATTCCGCTCGTTCTCCGCGCTGGCCTTGTCCAGGCTGGCGTTCAGGAACGCGCCATGGCGATAGGCGATGCGCGTCACCGTGCCCGCGATCGGGATCCGGTTGGCATGGACGTTCAGCACCGACAGGAAGATCGACACCTTCCAGCGCTGCTCCTGCCCAAGGTTCAGCTCCGCCGGGGGTACGGCCAGCGACACGGCCGAGACGCGGCCATCCGCCGGCGCGACCATCACGTTGGACCGGGATGGCGGTGTGCGCGTGGGGTTGCGGAAGAAGAACAGGCAGAACAGCGTGAACGCCAGACCTGGCACGGCCAGCCAGGCACTGACGAACAGGCCCAGGACGAAGACGACCAGCCCGCCGCCGACGAAGGGCCAGCCCGCGCGATGGGGTGGCGGGAATGCGTGCCGGAGGTCTTCTGCGAGTGCCATGACACCCGCCTTATGGGTCCTGCGCCTTCCGCCGGCAAGATATTCGGCGCCGGCCCGCCGTCAGGCCAATGCGCCGGCAACCGCCCCGCTCATGCAGGTCGCCATCGTGCCGGCCACGACCGAGCGCATGCCCAAACCGACGATTTCATGCCGCCGTTCCGGCACCAGCACACCCATTCCGCCGATCATGATCCCCAGGCTGCCGAAATTGGCGAAGCCGCACAGCGCGTAGGTCAGGATCATGCGCGTGCCGGGAGAGAACGCATCCGCCGGCGACGAGGCGAAGCTCAGATAGGCGACGAACTCGTTCAGCACCGTCTTCGTCGCCATCAGGTTCGCCGCCGCCGGGGTTTCCGCCCATGGCACGCCGATCACCCACATCACCGGGCGGAACGGAATGGCGAACAGCCGCTGCAGCGTGATCGGGTTACCATCCCAGGATGGCAGCCAGGCGAGGCCCATGTTCACCAGCGCAACGATCGCCACCGTGACCAGCAGCATCGCGATGATGGCCGCCAGCAGCGGGATCCCGTCCAGCGTACCCTTCACCAGCGCGTCCATCGCGCTGTGCGGCGGGTCCTGGATCACCAGGCGCGCCTCGGCGGCTGGTGGCGTGCCGAACGGCACCATCAGCGCCGACACGGCCAGCGCCGCCGGGGTGCTGATGATCGAGGCGATCAGGATGTTGCCCAGCGCATTCTCCACCACGCCACCCAGGATCGAGGCGTAGATCACCATCACCGTCCCGGCCACGCCGGCCAGCCCGCAACTCATGAGCGCGAACAGCTCGCCCCTCTGCATCCGGGCCAGGTAGGGACGGACCAGCAGCGGTGCCTCCACCATGCCGACGAACACATGCACCGCCGCCCCCAGTGCCAGGGCGCCGCTGATGCCCAACAAGCGGCGCAGCACCGCGGCGAACAATCGCACCACGCGCTGGAGGATGCCCCAATGGAACAGCAGCGAGGCCAGGGCGCTGATGGTCAGCACCAGCGGCAGGGCCTGGAATGCGAGGATGAAGCTGGCGCCGGGCGTCGCCTCGGTGAACGGAAGCGGCGGACCGGCCAGATACCCGAACACGAACCGCGTCCCGGCCTCGGTCGCGTGATGCAGCGCGATGGCCAGGTCGTTCAGCACGAACAGCACCTTGCCGGTGAACGGCAGGCCGATCAGCAGCCCGGCCAGCACGATCTGCAGGATGACCCCGCCGGCCACCGTCCGCCAGGGAATACGGGCGCGATCCTCGCTCAGGATCAGGGCGGCCAGCAGGATGACGCACAGGCCGAAGGCGGCGTGGAACACGGGACCGGTCCGGCGTCAGGCGATCGCGTTCCGCAGGAATGCATCCATCCGCCCGCTCGCTTCGGTCGCCAGCGTGTTCGGGAACAGCGTGAACCCGTGCGCCCCGCCCGGATAGATCGCCAGGTCCGCCGCGTTCCCCGCCGCGATCCAGCGGGCGTGCATGAACAAGGTGTCGTCCAGCAGCGCATCCGAAGTGCCGACGCTGAACAGGGCCGGGCACAGGCCCTTCAGATCGGCGTACAGCGGAGAGATGTCCGGGTTGGTCCGGTCCGGCTGCGTCGGCAGGAATGCATTGTAGAACTGCTGCATATCCACGGTCCGCAGCACCAGCCTGCGGTTTCCGAACTGCCGCTGGCTGGGCGTCATCCCCAGGTCGAAGACGCCATAGACCAGGTTGGCGCCGCGGAAGCCGGTATAGCCATAGCGGTCGCGCATGCGCAGGATCGTCACCGCGCTCAAGTGCCCGCCCGCGGATTCGCCGCCGATGGTCAGCCGATCGGTGCCGAACCGCTGCTTCGCGTTGTTCACCAGCCACACGGCTGCCGCCTCGCAATCGTCCGGGCCCGCCGGATACGGATGCTCGGGCGCCAGCCGGTATTCGACACTGACCACCGCCTGACCGGTGTTGTCGGCGATGCGTTCCAGCATCGGGTCCTGCATCTCGGCCGATCCCAGCACCCAGCCGCCGCCATGGATGTGCAGATACACGCCCTTGGGGTTGTCGGGCGCGATCACGCGCAGGGGAATCTCGTTGCCATCCTTGCCGGTGATCGTGATGGTCGTCGCCCGAGGCGACTTCACCGCCACCGGGAACGGGCCGTCGCCACGCCGGCGCGCCTCTCGTGTGACCTCGGCGCCGACGACCCACCATTCCGGCAGGCCGGTCAGCAGGTCCACGAGCTGCTGATTGAGCCTGGCGGTCTCGGCCGAGATGGCGCCGAGCTGAAACAGGGCGGGGTCGAACGGGTTGGTCACGGGATTCTCCTGCCGGACTGGGCGGCGCATCGGGGGCGGTGCATCGGGGCGGCGATCATTGCCGCCCTTGCGTGGTGCGGCAAGTCAGGCCCGGGTTCGTTCCAGCCCGGCCCAGTCGAACACGATGCCGTGGCCCGCGCCATCCGGGGCGATGGCGTTGCCGTCGACCATCCGCATCGGGCTGGCGATGAAGCGGTCCAGGCCGAAACCATGCACCTCCAGGTACGACCGGTTGGGTGCCGCGGCCATCAGATGCACCGTCAGGTCATGCGCGCCATGGGACGTCAGCGGCAGGTTGAAGGCCTCGGCCAGGTGCGCGACCTTCATGAACACGGTGATGCCGCCGCAGTTCGTCACGTCCGGTTCGGGGAATGTCACCCCGCCGGCGGCGATCATCTGCGTGAATTCGTGCAGCGTGTGCAGGTTCTCACCGGTCGCGATCGGCACGCCGCCTTCCCGCACGATCCGCGCATGGCCGGCGACATCGTCCGGGATCGTCGGCTCCTCCAGCCAGGTCAGGTTCTGGTCACGGAACGACCGGGCGGCCCGGATCGACTGATCCACCGTCCACTTCATGTTGGCATCCGCCATCAGCGGGAAATCGTCGCCCAGATGCCGGCGCATCGCCGCGACACGGGCCGCGTCCTCGGACAGGCGGGCCCGCCCGACCTTCATCTTGATGGCGCGGAAGCCTTTGGCCAGGTTGTCGTCGGTCTGCTTCAGCAGGGCATCCAGCGTGAATTCCAGGTCGATGCCGCCGGCATAGCAGGGCACGGCCGGATCGAACCCGCCCAGCATCCGCCACAGCGGCGTGCCCAGCCGGCGCGCCTTCAGGTCGTGCAGCGCGATGTCGGCCGCCGAGACCGCCAGGCTGACCGACCCGCCGCGGCCGCCATAGTGCAGCCGCCACCACATCCTGTGCCACAGCGCCTCGATCTGGTCCGGGTCGGCGCCCACCAGCACCGGCCGCAGCCCCTGGTCGATCAGTGCGTGCACCGCCACCCCGCCCGCGCCGGTGGTGTAGGTATACCCCACGCCCTCGACGCCATCGCTGTCCCGCAGCCGGACCGTCACCAGCTCGAAATGGGTCATGATGCCGTGCGTGGAATCCGACAGCGGGACGGGCAGCTCGATGCGATAGTGCCCGGTCTCAAGCGAAACGATCGTCATTCTGCGTTCCTCCGTTGCCGCCAGACTGCCGCGGACCCGCGGGCCGGTCCCAGGCGAATCGCACAAGGAATTTCCTCTCTTTCTGGACGCGGCTCGACGTGAT
>CAYZKM010000198.1:0-8083 GCA_964478525.1 uncultured Bifidobacterium sp. | reverse complement strand
GCCGGCGGCACCTACCTGTTCGCCCTGCCCGGCAGCACCGGCGCGGTGAAGGATGGCTGGGACGACATCCTGGTGCACCAGCTGGACAACCGCTTCCGCCCCTGCAACCTGGTGGAGCTGATGCCCCGCCTGCAGGAGCATCTGAAGCCGGCGGCCGAATAGCACACCCTACGGAACCAGATCCCGCACCGCCCGCACCATCGCCTCGGGCGCCTCGTTCGGCAGGAAGTGCCCGGCCACCGGGATCACCCGCCGTTCATAGCGGTTGGAGAAATGCCGGCCGGCGCCGGCGGATTGCGACGGGGGGCCGACCCCGTCCTCGGCGCCGTGCAGGCAGATCGTCGGCACGGTGATGGTGGGCTGGGCGGCCAGGGCGGCCTCGATCGCCGCCACCGCGGGATCGCCCGGGGCGTTCCGGTGGCGATGGCGATAGGACTGGATCACCACGTCCACGAAATCGGGATTGTCGAAGCTGTCGGCGGTGCGATCATAGGTGGCGTCGTCGAACGCCCAGTTCGGCGACCACAGCCGCCACAGCAGCCGGCAGATCTGCCGCCGGTTCGCCGCCAGGCCCGCGCGGCCGCGTTCCGTGTTGAAATACCACTGGTACCAATGCCGCATTTCCTGCTCGGCCGCGGCCGGGGTCAGCGCGGCGGCGATGTCCTGGATGTTGTAGCCGCCCACCGTGACCAAGCCGATGCTGCGCGCCGGCCACAACGCCGAGACGACGCACGCCGCCCGCCCGCCCCAGTCGTACCCGCCCAGCACCGCCCGTGGAATCGCCAGCGCGTCCATCAGGTCGCGGAGATCGGCACCCAGCGCCGCCTGCTCGCCCGACCGCGGCGTGGCGGGGTCCAGGAAGCGCGTCGGCCCATAGCCCCGCAGATAGGGCACCACCACCCGGTGCCCCGCCGCCGCCAGCGGCCCCACGCAGCCATCATAGGCGTGGATGTCGTCGGGGAACCCGTGCAGCAGGATCACCGGCACCCCGTCGGCGGGGCCGGCTTCCAGATAGGCGATCTCCAGCCTGGCGGTGCGGACGGTCCGGATCACGGCGGCCTCGGGTCAGGGCGCGTCGCGCCAGATCTTCGCCGACCGCTTGCGCACCGGGTCCAGCAGCGACCAGTCGCCCTGTTCCACCTCGTGGCCCTTGGGGAAGGGCGGGCGCGGCTCCATGCCCAACGACCGCATCACCCGGTCGTCGCGATAGTAGCATTGCAGGATCACCCGATCGAGGAAGCCGGCCGGCACGCCCCCGGCCGCGCGGAACGCCGCCGCGACCTGGTCACGCCGGTCCGCCGCCAGGTCGGCGAAGCAGCCCCCGGCCAGGGCGTGCAACTGGCGCAACGCCGCCTGCACCTGCGCCGCGTCGCGGCCCAGGCTGCGCAGGACATCGGCGAAGATCGCGGCGTCATCCGCCCCCGGCACATCGTATTTCGTGCTGGCGGGGATCATCATGCCCGCGATGCAGCGCAACGAGCGGGTTTCGTCGGCGGACAGCGTCGCGTTCGGGGTGCTGGTCTGCATGGGGCGCCTCAATCGAACAGGGTGGCCAGGCGCTGCTTCATGGCATCCGCCACGTACAGCGCCAAGGCCTGGATCGTGCAGGTCGGGTTCACCCCGGCCGAGGTGACGAAGATCGACCCATCCACGATGAACAGGTTCTTCACATCGTGGCTGCGCCCCCATTCGTTCACCACCGAGCGTTCGGGGTCCTTGCCCATCCGCGCCGTGCCCATCAGGTGCCACCCGCCATGGCGCAGCGGGCTTTCATGGCCCACGTCATGGGCGCCGGCGGCCTTCAGGATCTCGGTGCCGCGGGCGACCGCGTGGTCCAGCATCCGCGTGCTGTTCTCGCTCAGGGTATAGTGGATCTTCGGTGCCGGAATGCCGGAGCTGTCCTTCAGCACGGGGTCCAGCGTGACCCGGTTGTGCGCCTCGGGCAGGTCCTCGCAGATGCCGACCATGCCGGCGCGGTGGCAGAACAGCCGGCGATAGGCGTCGTGATGGCCATCGCCCCAGGGCAGGCGGCCGGTCTGCATGCCCTCGATCGCCGCCATCACCGCGCCCTGGCCGCGCGTCAGCTCGAACGTATAGCCGCGCACGAAGCCGCGGGAGAGGTCGGTTTCGTAGAATTCCTGGCTCCAGATACAGTCATTGGGGCCACGATACCCATCGGTGGGTTCGTCGAAATAGCCGAAGATGCGCGCATAGGGGTGGAACATCAGGTTCCGCCCGACCAGGCCGCTGCTGTTGGCGATGCCGTTGGGATGGCGGCCCGAGACCGAGTTGAGCAGGATTCGCGGCGTGCCGATACCGTTGGATGCGACGATCACCACCTCGGCCGGCTGGAACTGCTCCACCCCATCGGCGTCGTAATAGACGACGCCGGATGCCATCCCTTTTTCGTTGGTAACGATCTCACGCACCCGGCAGCGGGTGCGCAGCTCCACCCCGGCACGGATGGCGGCGGGCCAGTAGGTGATGTCGGAGCTCGCCTTGGCCCCCTGCGCGCAGCCCGACGTGCAATGGCCCAGGTTGATGCACTTCGCCCGGCCTTCATAGTCCGTCGTCGCGATGGCGCTGTCGGACGGCCACCAGTGCCAGCCCAGCCGGTTCAGCCCGCCGGCCAGGCGCGCCCCGCCACGGCCCAGCGGCAGGGGCGGCATCATCGGGATCTTCGGCGGATAGGCAGGGTCGCCGGCCAGGCCCGACACGCCCGTCATGCGGTCATTTTCCGCGTAGAACGGTTCTAGCGTGCGGTAGTCGATCGGCCAGTCATCGGCCACCCCGTCCAGCGACCGCACCCGGAAGTCCGACGGGTGGAAGCGCGGGTAGTGGCCGGCGTACAGCACGGTGCCGCCGCCGACGCCGTTGAAGTTCGCGACCTTGATCGCCGATTCGTCCTCGTTGATCGGATAGTCCAGCGCGCGGGCGCGCCGGTTCGGGCTGAAATGGAAATCGTCCAGCTGGCGTGCTTCCCAGTCGCGTCCAGTACTTGGGTACTCCGAGGGCTTCATCCAGTCCCCCTGTTCCAGGCAGACGATTCGCATGCGGGTTTCGGCCAGGCTCCAGGCCACCGCCCCGCCGGACGCGCCTGCGCCAATGATCACGACGTCGACCGGTTCCATCGCTGCACGTTCCCCCGGGGATCTGATCGTCGCATCGGACTCGGCCGGCGATGGGTTGTCAACGCCGGGCCGGGACTCCGGCGGACGTCTCTTTCCCGAGCGTTATCCCCGGGATCAGGCCGGTTCCCGCGTATCACACACTTGTGAGGCCGTAACGGGCGTTACGATTACGCAGGGCTACGGATGGTTCGGCGTGGCGGCAAGAGGCGTTGAAATCACGCGATTTCATTCCGACCCGCGACCATTTTGCCGATTGTTCATGTGCGCAGGGCGGCGGCCGGGGCGGCCTGATCGGGCCGCGATAGGTAGTTTCCGATTCTCCCGTCCGCGCCGGCTGGTGCGGTTTCCTCCGTTTGCGCTGGGCGACGAGCTGGAGAGGCAGATCCCCATCAACACAGGAGGAATAAACACATGAAGCGGTCATTCAGACAGCTTGCCTTGATGGGCGTTGCGGCCGCCGGTATCGCCGCCTTCGTATCGCACTCCGCCAACGCCGCCGTCATTCAGCTGGGGTTCATCCTGGATGATTCCGGCAGCATCGGCTCGGGCAACTTCGCCACCATCAAGACGGGCCTGGCCAATGCGGTCGGATCGCTGATTCCCGTCGGTGGGCCCAACACCTATGAAATCTCGGTCGTCCGCTTCTCGACCACGGCGGTGACCGAAGTCAATCACGTGCTCGTGAGCACAGCGGGCGACCGCACCAACGTCGTCAACCTGATCAACGGCATGGGCTATTCGGGCGGCAACACGAACTTCGCCGACGCGTTCTCGACCATGCAGACGGTGCTGACGTCGTCGTCGAACTTCAGCAAGGGCGGCACGTCGTACGTCAATTTCGCGACGGACGGACAGCCGAACCTGGGCGGCAGCGGCAGCATCACCGACGCCCAGGCCGGGGTCAATGCCCGCAACGCGCTGATCGCCGCCGGCATCGACAACATCAGCATCGAGGGTATCGGTTCGGGCATCGATACCGGCTATCTGCAGGGCAGCATCTGCTATCCGGGGCCGTGCGACACCACGGTGCCGTACAACTTCCCTGGGCAGGGCTTCTACATCCCGGTTGCGACCGCCAACGATTATGCGGGCGCGATCTCTCTGAAGATCCAGACCGTCGTCAACGCGCCCGAGCCCGCGACCCTCGCGGTGCTGGGCATGGGCATGATCGGTCTCGGCCTGGTGAAGCGCCGCCGGGCCTGATCCAAGCCGGCACGACAGCCTTCGCCCAGAGAAGCCGCCGGGGGGCTCTCCCCCCCGGCGGCTTTGCCGTCTGCGGGCGCGACGGGATAAGGCGGGGTGAGATAAACGGTGGTATCACGATTTATTTCAGGCCTTGCCGAAAAAATTCACGGTGATCACGGTCTCGTGACGTCACAGAAGTAATGGCCGGATAGAAAATTCGACCCGTCGCGCCGCTTCCACTTCATTTTTCAAGGCTTTACTGCCGCCGGGCCGGCCTGGGATCCCGTGCCGGGATGCCTGGCCGTGGCCGCTCCGCGCCGTGACCCTCGCAAGATTTGACTCCCTGAGCGGAATAAGTCATTTTTTGCAACGTTACGCTACCATGCGTAGGAAATATCGTGTAGAATCCGGATGTTCAGATTTTACTTGCCATCCCGCGGCGTGATCCGGTTCACAGCCCGACGCCACCGCAGTCTGCCATTTTGTGACCCGTCAGGCGGACCATGCAGCCGGAATCGTGATCTATCGGCCATTCTGTGTGGTTTCCACCTGGTTGGAACTACCTATGCCGCGTGGCGGCGATCGTCGATTGCATGGATCACGCACAAGTTGTGTCTCAGATTGTCAGAAAGAGGTAGCAAACGTGAAAAACTCGTGATAGTGAGGTACTCACAAGTTAAACTGCAGTGCTCTGACGCCGTCCAGGAGTGACATCGGGATGCAGGAAAGTCGACAAAATGTCGCCGGGGATGTCCAAAATTTGACGATGCCCCCTGCCTCGATGACCCGCGTCGATCATGGCGAGGAGGGTTTTCCCGTCATCGGCATCAGTGTTTCCGCCAGCAATCCAGAGATTTGTCAGGCTGTACTGCGCGCCATTCCAAATCCCCGGGACGCGGCGATCCTTTTGGTACCGGCCATCGACACCGCGCCTGATGGCAGTTCGATGCGGGCGCTGGTCGGGTCGATTCCCATGACAATCGTGCAGGCAGCCGACGGCATGCCGATTCATCCAGGCAACATTTACGTTGTCTCCACGACCGCCTATGTGTCCGTCGCCAACGACCAGCTGCAGGTGACCAGGCCGTATCCCGGCGAACAGGTCCGCTTTCCGCTCGACGTGCTGCTCGCGTCGGTCGCACGCGAGTACGGCACGCGCGCGGTGGGTATCCTGCCGTCGGATGTCGGCCATGACGGCATCATTGGCCTGCAATCGATCCGCGAACGCGGCGGGCTGTCGATCGCGGGCCTTGCCACCGACAATGCCGGCGCGCCGCGCTTCGCCGTCGCGGCCGGAGACGTGAACCAGGTGGTTCCGGTCGAACGGATCGGCGCGGCGATCTGGCGCCACATCCCCACCGCCGGCTCGGCCGAACCGCCCACGCCCGGCACCGGCCTGCCCGCCATCATCGCGCTGGTGCGCGCGCGGACCGGACATGATTTCCGGCCGTACAAGGAAGGGACATTGCATCGGCGGATCGAACGGCGGATGATGCTGGCCTCGCTGCGGCCCGACCAGTGGTCGCACTATATCACCCTGCTGCGCGACGATTCCGGGGAACTCGATGCCCTGGCCAGGGATATGCTGATCCATGTCACACGTTTCTTTCGCGATCCGGCCGTATTCGACTACCTGGCCAGCGAGGTCATTCCGGAGCTGATCCGGAACCGCTCGTCCGACGATGCCATCCGCGTCTGGGTGGCCGGCTGCGCGACCGGCGAAGAAGCGTATTCGCTGTCCATGCTGCTGCACGAGGCGATCGCCGCGTCCGGCCGCGCGGTGCGGGTCCAGATGTTCGCGACGGATGCGGATGCGGCGGCGGTCACCCGGGCACGGGAAGGCCTGTTCAGTGACGCAGCCGTCGCCGATATCCCCGCGCACCGGCTGGCGCGCTTCTTCTCGCGTGAGGAGCATGGCTTTCGCGCCACGGCCGCACTGCGCACCGGCATGGTCTTCGCCGTCCGCGACGTGCTGACCGACGCGCCATTCTCCCGCATCGACCTGGTACTCTGCCGCAACCTGCTGATGTATCTACGGCCGGAAGCGCAGGCCGACGCCATCTCGACCTTCCACACCGCCCTGCGCGACGGCGGCATGCTGCTGGTGGGCAGCGCCGAGACCGTCGATCCGTCCGATACACGCTTCGAGACGCTTTCGAGGCAAGCCCGCCTGTTCCGACGCACCCCTTGCGCCCCGGCCGGAGGACTTCCAATGCCCCTGACCGCAATCGAGACGCTGCGCCTGCCGCCGCGCCAGGCGCAGGACCCTGCGCCGTCGCGTCATCCAGAGACCGATCTGCTGACGGTCGCCTTCGCCGATGCCGCCATGCGGGACGCGCCATCACCCCATCCCGGCGATGGCGGACGGGTGGCCGAGCTGGAGCACGAGCTTGCCGCGACGCGGCACGAGCTGCAGGCCGCCATCGCCAGCCTGGAAAACCTGACAGACGGGCAGCAGGCCGCGCTGGCCGAGGCGACGGCGATCCAGCAGGAACTTCAGGCAACCAACGAGGAATTGCTGACCGCCAGGCAGGACCTGGAAACCCTGAACCAGGACCTGGCATCCCTGAACGCCACCCTCTCCGACCGGCTGGAACGCCAGCGCTCGGCCTATCACGACCTGCGCAACGTGCTGCACAGCACGAACGCGGCGACACTGTTCCTGGGCATCGACCTGACCATCCGCTTCTTCACCCCGGCGACCAAGGCGCTGTTCCCGGTGATCCCCAGCGATGTCGGCCGTCCCCTGGCCGATCTGCGTTCGGCGGCGGCCGATCCGATGCTGCTGGACGATGCCCGCGCCGTGCTGGACACGCTCGATCCGCTGGAACGTGAGATCGAGACGCAGAAAGGTGCGTGGTACGTGCGCCGCATCCTGCCCTATCGCATCGACGACAATGTCGCCGGCGGCGTGGTGATCACCTTCACCGACATCACCGAACAGAAGCAGACCGCGGTGGCGCTGGAAGAGGCGAAGCGCCTGGCGGAACAGGCAAACCTGGCAAAGTCGCGCTTCCTGGCAGCAGCCAGCCACGATCTGCGCCAGCCGCTGCAGACGCTGACGCTGCTGCAAGGCCTGCTCGCCAAGGTGGTTACCGGTGAAAAGGCCCAGCAGCTGGTCTCGCGCCTGTCCGAAACGGTCGATTCGATGTCGGACATGCTGAACACGCTGCTGGACATCAACCAGATCGAGGCCGGCGTGGTCGCCGCGCAGCATGTCTCGTTCCCCGTCGGGGACCTGCTCGACAAGCTGCGCGACGAGTTCACCTATACGGCCGAGGCGCAGAACCTGACGCTGCGCGTGATGCCGTGCCACCTGACCGTGCGCAGCGACCCGCGGCTGCTGGAGCAGATGATCCGCAACCTGCTGTCGAACGCGCTGAAATACACTCGTCAAGGCAAGGTCCTGGTCGGCTGCCGCCGCCACGGCACCGTGCTGAGCATCGAGGTGTGGGACAGCGGCGTCGGCATCCCCGAACAGGAACTGCAGGCGATCTTCGAGGAGTATCACCAGCTGGACAACGTCGCCCGCAAGCGCAGCCTCGGCCTCGGCCTCGGCCTGTCGATCACGCGGCGGCTGAGCAACCTGCTGGATCATCGCATCCGCGTGCGCTCGCAGCCCGGCAAGGGATCGGTCTTCGCGATCGAGGTGCAGCTGCTGCAGGACGACATCATCGCCGCGCCGGACCGCGCGCCGCCCGCCCCCGCGCTGCCGCCGCCCGCCGCGCCCGGCAAGATGGCGCGGGCCACCTCGGTGCTGGTGATCG